>CAXBBA010000298.1:0-3937 GCA_963973805.1 uncultured Halieaceae bacterium
GACCAGGGGCAGGTATTCCCGCACCAGAGCATCGGCGGCGCTGCGCTCATCCTGGCCGTAGGCGGCGAGACGGTTCATCGCTGCGCTCCCGAGTCAGGCGCTTCCGCTGCGGTACTCAATCATCCGCTCCATAAAGAAACCCAGGCCGCCGGCGCTCGCCGCCGGTGGCAGCGCTGCCACTCGCTGGGCGATGGCCGCGATGGCCCGGGCGGCTGCGGAGCGAGGGTACTCGCAGAGCACGGGTCGCTGCGCACGCACGGCGCGACGCAGATAATCATCGCGGGGAACGCTGCCGAGGAACCCGAGGTGCACGTCGAGAAAACGATCCGTGACGCGGCAGAGTTTTTCGAACAGCTGACGCCCCTGGAGATCGTTGTCCACCATGTTGGCCAGAATCTGGAAACGCTTTACATCGCAGGTCTGGTTCAGCACCTTGATCAGCGCGTAGGCATCGGTGAGGGAGGTGGGCTCGTCGCAGATCACCACCAGCACTTCCTGGCAGGCGGCGGTGAAGGTCAGCACCGTGTTGTCGATTCCGGCACCGGTATCGACGATAAGCGTGTCCACGGGAAGGGCCAGTTCACTGAAGGCATGCACCAGCCCCGCCTGCTCCGTGGAGGACAGGGACGCCATGCGCGCCACACCGGAAGCCGCGGGAATAATACGTATACCCTCGGGTCCATCCATGAGGATTTCGTCAAGGCGGCGCTCACCGGAGATCACGTGCTGCACGTCGAACTCCGGCTTGAGGCCCAGGGCGATATCGACGTTGGCCAGCCCGAGGTCCGCATCAAACAGCAGTACGCGCTGGCCCGCCTGCGCCAGGCCCACCGCCAGATTCACGGCGATATTGGTTTTGCCCACGCCACCCTTGCCGCTGGTTACGGCGATGACGTTGACCGGTCCCCCGTTACTGATGGCCCCTCTCCCCTTGTTCTCAAGCTTCTATTCGCGCCCAGCGCCTCCGAGACCCGGCCCGCTCACCGCAAGGTCCGGGAAACGGATCGTCAGACGGAAGCCCGCAACGTCGCCGACACCCGGGAGCGGGGGCGTGCCGTGCGGCCCACTCCAGCCAGTTCCGCCGCCCTGGTCAGCAGCGCCGGCGTATCCAGCGGCGCAATGTCGTCGGGCACCCGTTGCCCCCCGGTGACGCTGTGCACTGCCAGACCCGAGCCCAGCAGCACGTCAATCACACCTCCGAGACTATGGGCCTCGTCAATCTTGGTGATGATAGCACCGCTGAGGGATCGAGAACCAAAGGCCGCAGCGATGGATCTGCTCTGGGCGGGCTGCGCGGACGCCGCGATCGCGAGAAGATGACAGGCATCGGGACAGGCCCGGTGCACCAGCTCCCACTGACCGCGGAGGCGGCCGTCGCGCTGGCTCATGCCCGCCGTGTCCACGTAGATGCGCCGGCCCCGAAACGTATCGAGGGCAGCGACAAGCTCCCGCGCATCCCGCGCCGGGATCAGGGGCAAGCCCAGGGCATCGGCAAAGCTCGCGAGCTGTTCCTGGGCTCCGATGCGATAGCTGTCCACGGTGACCAGGGCCACGCCATTGACGCCGAATCGCTGCACATCCCTTCCGGCGAGCTTGGCGATGGTCGAAGTCTTGCCCACCCCTGTACCGCCGTAGATTGCCGTAACCGCTGCGGGACCCTCGGTCGGGGTCAGGGGACGCAGACGTCGCCCCAGCCCCGCCATCGCAAGGCGCCAGAGCTGCTCGACGCTGCCATCGCGCGGCGCCCGTTCGAGAAGTTGTCCCGCCAGGGACCGGGACAGCCCCAGGCGAAGCAGACGCTGCCGCGCCGTGCTCTGCGCTGCGGGTTGCCCTGCCACGTCACGCCAGCTGCGGTCTCCCAGCTCCGTCTCGAGGATGCCCCGCAGACGATGGAGCTCGTTTTCCAGGGCCTTGAGCTGCAACTCACCGCCCGACGCCGCGAGCGCGGGCTTGCCGGAGTCTGTGGGTGCCCCGCGCGCCGCCTCGTTTGCAGCCAGCACCTCATCCAGATCCACCGCTGCGGTGAGTTCCACGCGACCGTTCACGCGCCGGTTGGCCAGAATATAGGCGTCCGACCCCAGGTCCGCCCGGACCCGGGCCATGGCTTCGCGCGTATCGCGCCCCGTGTAGCGTTCTATCCTCATTGCTTCCTATCCTCCCTACGCGGTGGCGGGCGCACCGCCCACCGGCGTTGCTCCCTGCCCCGGGGGCACAGCGTTCCCCGCAGCTGCGGGATTACTTCCAATCGTCGACACCACCCGAATCGATTTCGTCGGTGGCACTTCTTCATAGGCCAGGATGTAGAAATTGCTCATGCGGCCCCGCAGCAGGCGGGACAGGAACAAGCGAATATTGCTGGCCACAAGCAGGACGGGGTTGCGGCCTTCCGCCTCCATCTTGCCCGACGCCGCGACGACCTGCTGGATCACCGCATCCATCAGGGAGGGTTCCAGTCCGCCGGGGGCGCCCTGTACGGAAGACAGCAATATCTGTTCCAACTGGCTATCGAGCACCATTACAGGCATCTCCCGCGCCGTTCCATTGACGGTCTGGAAGATAGCGGGCCCCAGGGCGACGCGAACCTTGGCGGTGAGAGCGTCAGAATCCTGACCCTTGCCGCCGTGATCGGCGAGGGCCTCGGCGATGGTGCGCATGTCGCGCACGGGAATGCCTTCCTCCAGCAGGTTGTGAATAACCCGCGTTACCTCCGCGAGGCCCATGACACCGGGCACGAGGCTCTCGACGAGCTTGGGAGAGGTTTTTGCCAGCTTGTCGAGCAACTGCTGGACTCCGTCCTGACCGATGAGCTCATGGGCCTGATTCTTCAGAATCTGGCTCAGGTGCGTAGCGATCACCGTGCTGCTGTCCACCACCGTATAGCCCATGGTTTGCGCTTCATCGCGCTGCGAGGCGTCGATCCACACCGCGTCCAGACCAAAGGTGGGATCCTTCGTCGCCACCCCTTCCAGCTGACCAAAGACCTGACCCGGGTTGATCGCCAGCTCGCGTCCGGGGAACACCTCGCCCTCCCCCGCGATCACGTCGTGGAGGCTGATGCGATAGGTATTCGGGGACAGATCCAGGTTGTCGCGGATATGCACAGAGTGCACGAGAAAACCCAGCTCCCCCGAGAGCTTCTTGCGCACGCCCTTGATGCGGCTGAGCAGGTCCCCGCCCTGATTGCGGTCCACGAGGGAGATCAGGCGATAGCCCACCTCGAGGCCGATCTCATCGACCTCCTGCACGTCATCCCAGCTCAGGTCCCGCGTATCGGCGGCCCTCGTTTCTTCCACCGGCTCGGGCTCCACGGGCGCCGGCGCATCCGGCTGACTGCGCAGATACCCCACCACTCCCAGCATCGCCGCGATGGAAAGGAACACCACATTTGGCATCCCGGGCACGATCCCCATGAGCCCAATGACACCGGCCGCGATGTACAGCACCCGGGGGTTGTGCGTCAGCTGCGCGGTCACCTCTGCACCCATGTCAGCGGTGCCGGACATGCGCGTCACCACGATCGCCGCCGCCGTGGAGAGGAGCATGGAGGGTATCTGCGCGACCAGTCCGTCACCGATGGTCAGCAACACGTAGTTCTGCGCCGCCTGACCGGCGCTCAGATCATGCTGTAGCGTCCCGATGGCGAAGCCACCGAGGATATTGATGAACAGGATCAGGATTCCCGCGACCGCATCGCCCCGCACGAACTTGCTGGCACCGTCCATGGCGCCGTAGAAGTCCGCCTCCTGTCCGACCTCCTCGCGCCGGCGCAGGGCCTCATCCTGGGTTATCAGGCCGGCGTTCAGGTCCGCATCGATGGCCATCTGTTTGCCGGGCATCGCATCGAGGGTGAAGCGCGCGGTCACCTCGGAAATACGGCCGGCACCCTTGGTGATCACCATGAAGTTGATCACCACCAGGATCGTGAACAGCACCAGGC
>CAXBBA010000299.1:0-3929 GCA_963973805.1 uncultured Halieaceae bacterium
CACGCCCGTGGGCGGCGGCTTCCGCTCCCTCAACGTGGCGCTGCGCCAGGAGCTGGATCTGTACACCTGCCTGCGCCCCGTGCGCTGGTTTGAAGGCGTGCCTTCTCCCGTGAAAAGCCCGGGGGACTGCAACATGGTCATCTTCCGCGAGAATTCCGAAGACATCTACGCGGGCATCGAGTACCAGGCGGGTACGGAAGAAGCCCAGAAAGTGGTCGATTTCATCATCAATGAAATGGGCGCCACGAAGATTCGTTTCCCCCAGAACGTGGGAATCGGCATCAAGCCCGTGTCCGAAGAGGGCACCAAGCGTCTGGTGCGCAAAGCGATTCAGTACGCCATCGATCAGGATATGCCTTCGGTCACGCTGGTGCACAAGGGCAACATCATGAAGTTCACGGAAGGTGCCTTCCGCGACTGGGGCTATGAGCTGGCCCAGGAAGAATTCGGTGGCGAACTCCTCGACGGTGGTCCCTGGGTATCGATCAAGAATCCCAACACCGGCAAGGAAATCATCATCAAGGACGTCATCGCCGACGCCATGCTCCAGCAGGTGCTGACCCGTCCCCGCGATTACTCCGTGGTCGCAACGCTGAACCTGAACGGTGACTACCTGTCCGACGCCCTGGCGGCGCAGGTCGGTGGTATCGGTATCGCGCCCGGCGCGAACCTGTCCGACACCGTGGCCCTGTTCGAAGCCACCCACGGCACGGCGCCGAAATACGCCGGCCAGGACAAGGTGAACCCCGGCTCCCTCATCCTCTCGGCAGAGATGATGCTGCGCCACATGGGCTGGAACGAAGCCGCGGACAAGATCATCGACGGCATGAACGGCGCCATCCAGAATGGCACGGTCACCTATGACTTCGAGCGTCTCATGGATGGAGCCACGCTGGTGAGCTGCTCCGGATTCGGCGAGAAGATTATCGAAGCGATGTGATCACCGCCCGGGCCAGTGGTCCGGGACCTGATCGAAGACCCGCCGCGGCGCTACGCCCTGGCGGGTTTTTTTTCAATCTGCCACGCGGCGGCAAAATCCTTATAATCTTTTCCATCAGTACTTTTGAGGTCCATTGCGAAGAATGAATTACCCGGGATACAGCCCCCTCTACGTTCACGGTGCCATCCGCGCGGGCCGGGACGACGAAACGGCGCCCCCGGACGGTGACGACGGTGGTCTGGCGCTGCAGGAAGCCCGTCCGGAACTCAAGCGGCCACCGCTGTACAAGGTCGTTCTCATCAACGACGACTACACCCCTATGGAATTTGTGGTTGAAGTTCTTGAAACCTTCTTCAAGATGAACCGGGAGCAGGCCACGCAGGTCATGCTCACCGTGCACACACAGGGCAAGGGTGTCTGTGGTATCTACACCCGAGACATTGCCGAGACCAAAGCGGCCCAGGTCAATCAGTTTGCCCGGGATCACCAGCATCCGTTGCTGTGTGAGATCGAGGCATCCGAGGGCTGATACATTGCAGGAGAGCTTATGCTGAGCAAGGAACTGGAACAGACGCTGAATGATGCGTTCCGGGAGGCGCGCTCGCGGCGACACGAGTTCATGACCGTGGAGCACCTGCTGCTGTCACTGCTGGACAACAACGACGCGATCCGCGTGCTGAAAGCCTGTGGTGCCCAGATCAGTGCCCTGCGCGGGGATCTGGTCGAATTCATCGACAGCACCACGCCGATCATTCCCGAAGACGAACAGGACCGCGAAACGCAGCCTACGCTCGGTTTCCAGCGCGTGTTACAACGCGCCGTGTTCCACGTACAGAGCTCGGGAAAGAGCGAAGTATCGGGCGCCAACGTCCTCGTCGCGATCTTTTCGGAGCAGGAATCCCAGGCCGTTTACTTCCTGAAGACCCAGAGCATTACGCGCCTGGACGTGGTGAACTTCATTACCCATGGCATCTCCAAGGTCGATGAGGACCGCGAAGAACCCCAGGGGGAAGGCGAGGGCGACGGAGCCGAGATGATGGGCGAAGAGGGCGAAAGCAACCCTCTGGACAACTTCGCCACCAATCTCAATCAGGAGGCCAAAGCTGGGCATATCGACCCTCTTATCGGCCGAAGCAGCGAAGTCGAGCGGGTGATTCAGGTACTGGCGCGGCGACGCAAGAACAATCCCCTCCTCGTGGGGGAGTCCGGCGTCGGCAAGACCGCCATCGCCGAAGGCCTGGCCAAACTCATCGTGGATGGCGATGTCCCAGATCTGCTCAAGGACGCCGAGGTGTATTCCCTGGACCTGGGGGCCCTGCTGGCGGGCACCAAGTACCGGGGGGACTTCGAGAAGCGTTTCAAGGGGCTCCTCGCGGAACTCAAGCGCCGCGAAGGCTCTGTGCTGTTCATCGACGAAATTCACACCATCATCGGCGCCGGTGCCGCCTCCGGTGGCGTCATGGATGCCAGCAATCTGCTCAAGCCCCTGCTCACCTCGGGCAAACTGCGCTGCATAGGCTCCACGACCTTCCAGGAGTACCGGGGAATCTTCGACAAGGACAAGGCCCTGAGCCGGCGCTTCCAGAAGATCGACGTGATGGAGCCCAGCCTGGACGACGCCTACAAGATCCTCAAGGGACTCAAATCCCGCTTCGAGGAGCACCATGGCCTGCGCTACACGGACCAGGCGCTGCGCGTGGCTACGGACCTCTCGGCGCGGTACATCACGGACCGGTTCCTGCCGGACAAGGCCATCGATGTCATCGACGAGGCAGGGGCGTACCAGCAGCTGCAGCCGCCGTCGAAGCGCAAGAAGGTCGTCGGCAAGCATGACGTGGAAGCGGTGGTTGCGAAGATCGCCCGCATTCCGCCGAAGTCCGTGAACCGCAACGACAAGGAAGTACTGCAAAAGCTCGAGAACAATCTGAAAATGGTGGTCTTCGGCCAGGATCAGGCCGTGTCGGACCTCGCCACGTCCATCAAGATGGCCCGCGCCGGCCTGCGGGGGGGCGACAAGCCCATCGGCTCCTTCCTGCTCGCGGGGCCCACGGGGGTGGGCAAGACCGAGGTGACGCGGCAGCTGGCGAAGATCCTGGGGCTGGAGTTGATCCGTTTCGATATGTCCGAGTACATGGAGCGCCATACGGTGTCGCGTCTGATCGGGGCGCCACCGGGCTACGTGGGCTTCGACCAGGGCGGCCTGCTCACGGATGCCGTGTCCAAGCACCCCCATGCCGTTGTGCTGCTGGACGAGATCGAAAAAGCCCATCCGGAGGTCTTCAACCTGCTCCTGCAGGTGATGGACCACGGCACGCTGACGGACAACAACGGTCGCAAGGCGGACTTCCGCAACGTGATTCTCGTGATGACCACCAATGCGGGGGCAGAGAACATCAGCCGTCGTTCCATCGGCTTTACGATGCAGGACCACAGCACGGACGGCATGGAGGCCATCAACCGCATGTTCACGCCGGAGTTCCGCAACCGCCTGGACAACATCGTGCAGTTCGAGCCCCTCGGCGAGGACGTCATTCTTACGGTGGTGGACAAGTTCCTGGCGGAACTCCAGGGCCAGCTGGACGAAAAACGTATCACCCTGGATGTGGACGAGGATGCGCGTCTGTGGCTTGTCGAGAAGGGTTACGACCGCCACATGGGGGCCCGTCCCATGGATCGCGTGATCCAGGAACACATCAAGAAACCGCTGGCGGAGATGGTGCTGTTCGGCCCCCTCGCCGCCCAAGGGGGCACGGCGCTCGTACGCCTCGATGAGAGCGGAGAAAAGCTGGTGGTGAGCGTCGCCGAAGAGGCGGACGCCAGGGGCGATGAACTGGTGGTGAGCTGAGGAGCGGGGGACCCCGCTCGCCTCAGCGCTCGCGGTAGGTAATGCGACCTTTTGTCAGGTCGTAGGGCGTCAACTCGACGCGTACCTTGTCACCGGTAAGGATACGGATGTAGTTCTTGCGCATCTTGCCGGAAATGTGGGCGG
>CAXBBA010000300.1:0-3905 GCA_963973805.1 uncultured Halieaceae bacterium
TGCTGGCGGGCATCGCGGAGTTTTGCGTATACCGGCCTAGGCAGCCAGTCTTCCTGCTGGCGCACAGAGAAAAAACTGAAGCGTGAACCGGAGCCGGGCGGGGGTTTGAGCGAGAGCATCGACAGCTCGGGACACGCTGTTGTAGCGAGCTTCGCAAGTTCCGCCACCGCTGCAACAAAGCGCTCATTATCATTCGTCATCGGTGCCGGCCCCTGCAGGTTGAAGAACATTCGTGCAGCACAGTCTGTGCCTCGCTCAGGCATGGGTTCTAGGCGGTAACCGTCGACGGGCGGTAACTTTGCCGGGTCCGGGCGCGGCGGTGCCGCTGCGGTGATTGCGTCTGCGCCACTCAGTATGGGCATCGAGCGCACCTGCCAGCGCGGTGCCCGGGCGATGCCCTGATAAACCAGCTTATCTTCCGCATAGCCCTTGAGCACCAGTTGCTTCATGGCGCTGCAGCTCGTCGATGCCCTCTGCCGTTGCACCACCACCGCCACCGCGTCGGTGCTGAACGCCGAGGCTTCAACTCCCTCCAGGCGTAGGGTAACGCGGCGATCACAATCGCTGGCACCATCGGTTATCGAGATTTCTGCGTGAGCAGAAGTGGCCAGCAGGCCCATGCTGCTCAGCAAAATAATCATGGCTCGCACAAGCATCGCCGCTCTCCGGGTTCAAGTTCTCCGACGTTTGAGGATAACAAAATCGCCCGCGGATTACGCCGGCTTAGGCGTGTGCTCCGCTGAATTCAAAGCGGCAGCTGGCTGCTGATGTTACGGCTCGCAAGTCGTAGTAGTTATTGAATGTGTACCGACTGACACCGCCGACCATCCAATCGGTGCGAAACCGTCGTAGCGGAGCACCGATCGGTGCGGCTGGCGCCACCGAAGACACATCGACCGGTAATCAGGGCCACCGAATGTCTGCGCAGATCGAAACGCCACCTGCGGAGATTGCGGAGCAAGCACCGTGGTGCGCGACAGGATCGGCGCCGCAACCAGCGCAGCGTCACCGCGCGCCGGAGAGGTTCGAGCACTCAATCGTGCCAGGCTAACCTTGGCGCAATGGTTGCCCCGCCGGTACGCCGCCCGTGTCACTAGCGAGCGAAGCGGGGTAGTGACACGGGCGGCAAACGCAGTAACCACGCCGCCTGCGGGCCGAATTCTCCAGTGCTTACCGAATTATGGGTTACTACACTTAGGGCAGATACGGTTGATCCGTGGCCACTGCGGTTCAGTGGCAGAGGGCGCCCAGCCTCGACTTCGGTCAAACCGGGCATCCGCGCAGCCGGACCGAAAACTGCGCAACGACCGCAATGTCGCCGGTCCATCTTCCAACACCGACCCTCGGGTCGCATCACATATCGGGCCGACGCCCGCCATTCAACGCCGCCCGCAAGGGCTCTCGGTCTGCCGTGCTTACCGGTACAGCAGTGCCTCGACCACCAGGCTGGTGGTCATTCATCGGGAAAGACCCAACGGTCGATCCCATTTATCAACGTCAGCACATCGCAAAGGAGGTGATGCAGTTCAAGACGGGCCCGACCGGGCCTGTTGGTTCCGCGCGAAACCCATCTCCCACAGGAGAGAACCCGCGTTGCCTGTTATCAGGCATGTTCAGGTTGTACGGGAGTGGTGTCCCGAGATCCGCGCCGATTTTCGGACTTGGTTGGCTACGGCCCCCAGGTGGTCAGAAACACTTACCAGAGAGCGAACACCGTGAGACAACTGAACTACCAACTTAAGCAACTATGCCAACGCAACCGGGACGGCAGTCATGCGACACAGCGGAATCGGGAGCGGATTTTGACACTGGTCGCAGACCAGCTGCACGTACTGGGATACCGCGGGATGTCGGCCACGTCACTGAAGCCGAAACACGTCGAGGCGCTGGTGAACCACTGGCGTAGCGCGGAGCTATCGCCCGGCACCCTAAAGAACCGGATGAGCGCGCTCCGCTGGTGGGCGCAAAAGGTACGCCGTGATAACGTGATCGCGCGCGATAACTCCCACTATGGGATCCCGGATCGACAATTCGTGACCGGCGAGTCTCGCGCGGTCGCGCTCGAGCAGGCAGCGCTCGATCGTGTGAAGGATGAGCATGTGCGGATGAGCCTTAGGCTGCAACAGGCCTTTGGACTCCGGCGGGAGGAGGCCATCAAGTTCCAGCCCGCCTATGCCGATCGTGGTGACCACATCGTCCTGAAGGCGAGCTGGACGAAGGGCGGCAAGGCGAGGACGGTGCCCGTTCTCGACGCGTCGCAGCGAGCAACGCTGGATCGTGCGAAAGCTTTGGCGAGAAATGCTTCCCTGATACCGGCAGATCGTAACTACCGACAGCAGCTGCGGCTCTACGAGCGGCATACGGCCAACGCAGGGCTGTCGAAGCTCCACGGTCTCCGACATGCCTACGCACAACGAAGATATGCCGAGATTACTGGCAGGGTAGCCCCGGCTGCGGGCGGTCCGGCGGCATGCGCGCTCACCACGCAACAGCGAGCACAGGACCGCGCAGCCCGCCTGATTATCAGTCAGGAACTCGGGCATGAGCGGGAGCAAGTGACGTCTGTCTATTTAGGAAGGTAGGTCCGTATTGCAGCGGACGCGTGCCCCAGCGAAAGCCGTTGAATAGCTAGAGTCCCAGTCCCAGAAGGACCATCCATCCTGGCTGTGTTTTGCACTGGCTCTGTTAAAACAACGTTTGGTTGTATATATGCGAATATGCGTATATTGTTATGCTTTGTCTTCAAAGGACGTTTGATAATGGTCAAGGCGAAAGACTTCTTTGCCTGCCTGAGCGATAACATCCGCCTCGCGTGCATGCTGCTCGCTCACCGCCACGGCGAGCTGTGCGTCTGCGAGCTGGTTGCGGCCCTTGATGACAGTCAACCGAAGATATCGCGCCATCTTGCGCAGCTGAGGAACTGCAGCCTGTTGCAGGACCGGCGCCAGGGACAATGGGTGTATTACAGCCTGCATCCGGATCTGCCTCCGTGGGCGCTCGTTATACTCGAGCAGGCGGCCAGGGCAGAGGTTGAGGCCTTGAGCGAAATGGCGCAACGGCTGCACACGATGTCCAATCGACCCGAACGAGCCGCTGCCTGTGTCTGAGCCTGCCGATCCGCGCGCCGACGACCCGTTGCTGAAGCTCCTCTTCATCTGCACCCATAACCGGTGCCGCAGCATTCTCTGCGAGGCCCTCGCCAGGCACTTAAGCGCTGGAAGGATCGCAGCCTTCAGTGCGGGCAGTCAGCCCGCCGGCGCCGTGCACCCAGACACCCTGTTTCATCTTCAGAAGCACGGGGTGGATATCTCCGGGCTGCGCAGCGAGTCCTGGGACGCCTACGCCAACCTGTCGCCGGATGCGGTGATCACCGTCTGCGATAGCGCCGCAGGTGAGCAGTGCCCGCTCTGGCTGGGCAGGGCGGTAAAGGTGCATTGGGGTTTGCCCGACCCATCGCGTTTTGACGGCGCCGATGAGGAGCGTGCGGCGGCTTTCGATTCGGTGATGGCGACCATTGAACGCCGGTTGCAGCGGTTGCTCGACCGGGATCTCAGAACTTTGAAAGCCGGGGACGCGTTGCGCCTGGCACTTGAGCAGATTGCGCAGGAGGGCAATGACCATGGGACTGTTTGAGCGCTACCTGAGCCTTTGGGTCGGACTGTGTATCGTTGCCGGGGTGTCGCTTGGCAGTAATGTTCCCTCACTTTTTCAGTTCTTCGCCAGCCTCGAGTACGCCAACGTCAACCTGCCCGTCGCCGTGCTGATCTGGCTGATGATCTATCCAATGATGGTACAGGTCGATTTTGCCTCGATCCGGGACGTGGGCAAGAAGCCTCGCGGCCTTGTGCTGACGCTGGTCGTTAACTGGCTGATCAAGCCGTTCACCATGGCCGCCCTGGGCTGGC
>CAXBBA010000301.1:0-3894 GCA_963973805.1 uncultured Halieaceae bacterium
GGCGACGTTCGCTGCGTTCGTCGGGACTCTCTATCACAATCCTCTCGTCCGGCGTGATTCGGAAGATCGGTTGTCCCTTGCTGATAATGACGCCATCGCCATCCACAAGAATTTCGTCGACGGTACCGGCAAAGGGCGCGTAGACCTTGTTGAACATTTTCATGACCTCGACGATGTACAGGGGGTCCCCCGCATCGAAATGGTCTCCAACCTGCACGTACAGCGGTGAATCGGGGGTTTCCCGGCCATAGAACATGCCACCGCTGGCCGCCACGATCTCGTCGGATTTCGCAACCGGGGGCGGTACAAGCACCTTCGCCATCGCCGCCTGCAACTCGCTGTCTTCGAGGCGCTCGGGGATATGGATCGTCAGGTCTTGGTTCACCGTCAGCTCAAAGTATCCCGTCGCTTCGGCGATGGCCGGGAGCAGTCCCAGAATGGCACAGCCAGCCTGGAAGCCCCGATGGGCAGCTTTCACTGCGGCCCAGGTCGCCGCATCCATGCGCGTGGCTTCGGGTGCCACATCGGCCTCGAGGGCCGTCTGCAGCGCGACCCAGTCGTCCTGAGGCATGCGCTCGCAAAGCGTGCGATAGAAATCCCCGGCCTCCTCGAGCAACTGATTGTCGTGATCCCAGATCATGCTCGCCGCGGGCGCGCCGGCGATAAAGTCCATGTTCAGGAAGTGGTAGAGATCTGCGAGCAGGGCCACAGGGTTTTCATTGAAGCTGATGCAACCGTCGATCACGGTGTAGGCATCCCGGTGCACACTCAGCCAGCCGCTGAGGAGGTGGGGCTCGTCCAGGAGCATGGCGATGGGACGGAGCAGCAACGTCTGCTTGAGGTCCATGGCCTCGCGCAGCTCCTTCACCGCGGCGCCTTCCACGCCCTGAAGCTCCCGTTCGCAAACGGATCGCCAGGCGTGCTCCAGATCGATGTTGGCGGCTTCGCGCTTGAGCTCCCCCACCGCCGTCAGATAAGGCACGATGAAGCGCGTCGTGGGTCGCGCATTGATGTTCTGGCCAATAAACCAGTTCACGAGACCGTAGTGGAACTCCAGGTTCGTGGCCAGGTCCTTGCCCCGCATCTGCGTCTGGCGGATGGTCTCGGCCATGCGCTCGTAGCAGTTCCGGCGCGTATCCCCCACCGTCAGCAGGAGTGCGATGTTGGAATCGTAGGCACCGGCGAGCGTGTAC
This sequence comes from uncultured Halieaceae bacterium, assembly GCA_963973805.1. Classification (GTDB taxonomy): domain Bacteria; phylum Pseudomonadota; class Gammaproteobacteria; order Pseudomonadales; family Halieaceae; genus Congregibacter. The sequence goes on from CAXBBA010000301.1 coordinate 1,194, forward strand.
TTCATGAACACGTCGGTATCGGGATTGTGCAGGCTGATGCCCTGGTCGTCGCGAATCTCGCCCTCGATGGCGTCAGACCAGTATTCGATCACGCCGCCGGCACTGGGCTGGAGCGCCTGGTTGGTCGCATTCAGACGGGCTTCCACACTGTCCTCGAAGCGCGGTACACGCTCGGGCTTCGGCAGCCGGGGACCGTGGGCCGCCAGCAGCACCATGGCCTCTACCAGGGACTCAACGATGAAGTTCTCGTCGGGATTGTCCGGATTGGAGAACTTGAGGGCATAGCAAAGCTCCGTCACCCGATGCTCCACCTGGATGCGCGTGTTCATCTCCATGAAGAAGTGCTTGTCGCGATCCACGATGCACTCGAAAGTGGACACGGAATCCAGGCCTACGGCCTCGCCGAAGCGTTCAGCCTCGTCTTCCATCGCGATCAGGGTCTTGAGGTCCTGCTCGAGCACGCGGGTCTCAACTTCGTCGCCGCGGCTCTTCGCTTCCTCCAGCGCCTTCTCCAGGGACTCCACGGTGACCGAGACCTCGAGGAGCTTCTGTTCGTGCATCTGCAGGGAGCAGTCCCGACCCCCCAGCGTGGTGCTCCACACGCCATTGCCGATCACCTGGATTTCCTGGTGACGCGTGGTTTCGATGTTCAGCTCCACCAGCACGTTCTTGTTGTCGCCGATGCCGGTGGTCTTCACCTCGTTCAGGATCTCGCGCACCATCTCGGGAGCGCGTTCCGCCTCGCCGATGCCGAGGATGCGCTGCCCCTTGCCGCCGCCGCCACTGATGGCCTTCAGGCGCACGCGGTTGCTGGGATACTGTTCGCTCATGCGCGTCACAGCTTCCGAAATCGTCTCGCAGAGCTGGTCGACGGTGTAGAGATCCACGCCCTTGTCGTAGCTCGCGGCCAGCACCTGATCCGCGGCACTTTCGAGATCCTCATCCAGGTTCTCGGGGTCGATGGGCAGCTGTTCCCGCTCGATCAGGGCACGCAGCGCCGCGTGATCCGGGTAGGACTTGAGCAGGGTCAGCGCCGTTGCGTTGTCGATGCCGGGGGTAACGGACACGCCGGCCTTCAGCGCCGTGCGCTTGGCTTCGTCCTTCAGGCCCGCATCGTGCACCGTGCGCGAGCAGGGTCCGATGAAGTTGAGACCCGCCGCCTCAAGCGCCGCCACCATGGTTTCGTCTTCCGCCATGAAGCCGTAGCCGGCGAAGACGGAGTCGTAGCCGTTGTCGTGGGCAATGCGGATGATTTGCTGGATGCGCTGGTCGCGCTCTTCCTTGTTCGCCCCGGTGTAGTCGGGTACCCGGTGCACGCGCTCCGGGTCGGGCATGACGCGCAGCTCCGGAGCCAGCGCATTCTGGTAGACAATGGAGTCCTTTTCGGACAGCAGGATGCCGATATGCGTAATGCCCATCTCGCGGAAGACATCGATGGCTTCCTTGCGAATCGGTCCCCGACAGATGATCAGCGGGCGCATGTGCGCGCAGTCAAACTGGTTTACCCAGTGCGTGTGACGGCGACCCAGCCGGCGATCCCGGTGGATGAGCGGGTTTTGCAGATAATGTTCGTTAGACAAGACTCGTCCTCTACGCTATGCGGGTATCAGTGGAATTCGCGCTGGATGCCGCCAAGGGGCTCCGCGTCGTAGTGGCGCAGGCAGAACTCCATGTGCTCCGCGAGCACCTGGCGTAGATCCGAGGGCATGACGATCTGCGAGATGGAACCGAGGCTCAGCGCCTCATTGGGGTTCATCAGCTCGCGCTCGTAGCGCTGCGCCAGCAGCTGCTCTTCGGCACGTACCCAATCACCGACCAGGCGCTCGGCCGCCAGGGCAGCTTCGTCCTGGGGCAGGCCCGCAGCTTCCTGCGCGGCCGCCTCCTTGGCCTTGCGCTTGACTGCTTCGCCTCGCAGCTTCTTCAGTTCTTCCTTGTACACATACTCCACGCCCGCCGGCCCCATCACCGCCACGCGCGTGGTCGGCAGCGCTACGACGAAGTCTGCGCCGGTTGCGTAATTGTTGTAGGAGGCGTACGCGCCGCCGAAGGCGTTGCGTACCAGCACGAGGAAACGCGGCGTGCGCAGATCCACGATCGCATCCAGCATCGCGCGTCCCGCCTGTACGATGCCCCGGGATTCCTGCTCACGTCCCGGCAGGAAGCCCGTGGTGTCTTCGAGGAAAATCACGGGGATGTTGTACAGATTGCAGAAGCGGATAAAGCGGGCGTTCTTGTAGGCGGCGTCGATATCGATCTGCCCCGAGGCCACCGAGGAGTTGTTGGCGACGAAGCCCACCACGTTGCCCCCGAGGCGTCCCAGCGCCGTAACCGTATTGCGCGCTCTCTCTGCCTGCAGCTCGAGGAAGTCACCGTGATCACACAGCTGCTGGATCAGCACCGTGATGTCGATGGGCGTGTTGAACCCCGTCGGTGAGTTAAAGGCCTTTTTCAGCAGAATATCGATATCCCAGGTCTTTCTTGACACGGAGTCCGTCGACACCTGGCGCGGCGCAAGTTCGCCGTTACTGCTGGGCAGGTAGTTCAGGAGCTCGCGCACCTTGCGCAATGCCGCCACCTCATCCGGCACGACGAAATCCGTGACGCCGGACTGGCTGTGCACACCGGGCCCCCCAAGTTCATCGGGGGTTACATCCTCGCCCAGCACCGATTTGACGACGCCGGGGCCGGTGAGACCGAAGAA
>CAXBBA010000302.1:0-3894 GCA_963973805.1 uncultured Halieaceae bacterium
AGATTCGCTGCAGCCCGCGCTCCCGAGCCAGCGCCTGGGGCACGGTGACGGCGTAGCTGTTGTTGAAGCCCAGGGCCACGGCGAAATCCAGGCCCTGGGCGGCGAGGCGGGACCGCAGCTCGCTGCGGGAGATGTCCGGCGCGTGCAGAATCGCCCGCTCCAGCGTGCCCGTGTACTCCGGATACACATCGAGCTCTCCCGCTGCGACGGCCTCGAAGGCGATGAGCGTCCCCCCCAGACTCAGGCGGCGCTCCACCGCGAAGCCCCGCGCCTCGAGCAGCTGGGCCACGACCTCTCCCAGCAGGTGACTCTCGGTAAAGGTCTTGGACCCCACAACAATGGGCTCCTTGCCATGGCCATGAGGCGCCGCCAGCAACGCCAGGACCACAACCATCGCCAGGGTAGCGCCGCGCATCAATCCAGCCCCGCCATCAGCTGTTGCAGCAGCGCTTCGGGCTCGAGGTCCGGCGAACGCTCGCGCAACCGGGCGGTCGCCGCGTCCGCGCAAACACCGCCCCGGTCCAGCACCACGATGCGCTGCGCCAGCTGCATCGCCTCGCGCATGTCATGGGTCACCAGCAGCACCGCCGCGGGCTCCACCGCCAGCAGTTCCTGCAGCTGCCGATGGATGTCGTAGCGGGTGATGGGATCGATGGCGGCGAAGGGTTCGTCCAGCAGCAGCACCTCCGGGCGGAGCATCATGGCGCGGCACAGGCCCGCGCGCTGCTGCTGACCGCCGCTGAGCTCGTGGGGATGGCGATCGAGGAGCGTGCGCTCCAGATGCATCAGGCTCAGCAGTTCGTCCAGGCGCGCGGTGATCTCGGAATCGGACCAGCGGGCCAGCTTCGCAGCCAGGGTGATGTTGCCGCGGGCCGTGAGATGGGGGAATAGGCCGGAACCCTGCACCGCGTAGCCCATGCGCCGTCGCAGCGCCAGCTCCCGGTCCTTCGCCAGGACCTCGCCGAAGGCGCGCACCTCACCCTCGTCGGGCTCCACGAGCCCGTTACACAGCTTGAGCAGCGTCGACTTGCCGCAGCCGCTGGCCCCGACGATGGCCGTGACCTTGCGGTGCTCCAGGCTCAGGGACAGATTCTGCAGCACCGGGGTGGTGCCGAAGCGCTTGCTGACGCCCCGCAGTTCCAGCACCGGCGTCTCGCGGGGGCCACTCATGACAGCGTGGGAATCGCGATGCGCTCAGAACAGGTCCAGGCGAACACCCACACCGAACATCTTCGAATCCACGGTGTTATCGAACTGCAGATACTCCGCATAGATATCGATCGTGTCGAAGATATCCAGGGCCACACCGACGCCGCCGAAGACCTCGGTGCTGTCGTCGGACTCTTTCAGGTCCCCGAAACGTGACTCTACTTCGACGGCGCCGACACCCAGCTTGCCGTAAACCTCGATAAACGGTCCCAGGGGCAGGTAGGCAACACCGGCGGCGGTCAGCGCGCTGGCGTCCAGGCTCACGCGTTCGTCGTCGAGGCTCACGGAAGCGGCGCCGAGGTCGTAGTAGCCCAGTTCCAGCGACAGCATGAGGAAGTTGCTGTCCAGAAACTGGTAGCCGACGAACGCCGCGGGCGTGATGTCATCGTCGCTGACGGACTCCATCTCGATATCTGTCAGATAGCCCCCGGCGCCCAGGTACAGGCCATCCGCCGCAGCGGGCAGCGCCGGCAGCAGAAAGCCAGCGAGAAACAACGTGCGATACAGGCATCGGTTCATGGGGAAGGCTCCAATGGCAAAAAGGTCAGTATAGGTCACGGCGCCGGCGGAGCACATGAGCGCTTGTGGTCCCGACCATTAGCCCACAGAATCGCCACTGGCCCGCAGCACCACTCACCAGGGCAGGAGGAGAAAATAAAGATGGAGATGGCCGAATTGCATCGCGTCGCCGAGACAATCATCGAAGCGAGCGCGCTGATCCTGGCATTCCTGGTGATCGCGAGTGTGCTCGCCGTGCTGGTCATGTATCTGGTCGACGTGACCCAGACCAAGCACACGATCCGCCGCAACTATCCCGTGGTCGGTCGCTTTCGCTATTTCTTCGAGCACCTCGGCGAATTCTTCCGCCAGTATTTCTTTGCCCTGGACCGCGAAGAGCTGCCCTTCAACCGGGCGGAGCGCAGCTGGGTCTATCGCGCGGCCAAGGGCGTCGACTCAACCATCGCCTTCGGCTCCACGCGCCCCCTGAACCAGAAGGGAGACATCTTCTTTCTCAACAGCGCCTTCCCCACCCTCGAAGACGATGCCGTCGAACCGAAACCCGTCACCATCGGCGCCGATAGCTGCCGCTTCCCCTACACCACCTCCTCGGTGCTCAACGTGTCCGCCATGAGCTTCGGAGCCATCTCCCGGCCTGCGGTCACGGCGCTGGCGAACGGCGCCGCCGAGGCGGGCATCTGGCTCAACACCGGGGAAGGCGGTCTGTCGCCGTACCACCTGCAGGGGGGCTGCGACATCATATTCCAGATCGGAACCGCAAAGTATGGCGTGCGGGACGGTCACGGCCAGCTCGACGACGACAAGCTGCGCGATATTGCGGCGCACGAGCAGGTGCGCATGTTCGAGATCAAGATGAGCCAGGGCGCCAAGCCCGGCAAGGGCGGAATCCTTCCCGGCGCCAAGGTGACGGAGGAGATCGCCGGCATCCGGGGCATCGATGCCCACAGTGACTCCATCAGCCCCAACGGGCACCCCGAAATCCGCTCCGTCGAAGACCTGCTGGACATGGTCGAGCACGTGCGCACGATCACCGGCAAGCCGACGGGATTCAAGCTCGTGGTCGGTCACGCCAGCTTCTTCAGCGACCTGTTCGAAGCAGTCCACCGCCGGGGCATCGCCTCGGCGCCGGACTTCATCACCGTCGATAGCGCCGACGGGGGCACGGGAGCGGCACCCGAGTCCCTGATCGATTACGTGGGCATGCCCCTCAACGAGAGTCTGCCGATGGTGGTGGACCTGCTCTACGAGTTCAATCTGCGGGAGCGTATTCGGGTCATCGCCTCGGGCAAGCTCATCAACCCCGGCAAGGTCGCCTGGGCCCTGGCCTGCGGGGCGGACTTCTGCCAGTCGGCCCGGGGCTTCATGTTTGCCCTGGGCTGCATTCAGGCGCTCCAGTGCAACAAGAACACCTGCCCCACGGGCATCACCACCCACGACCGGGAACTGCAGCGGGGCCTGGTGCCCGAAGAGAAGCGCAAGCGCGTCGCCGCCTACGCCAGGGCCGTGGCCTACGGCGTCGGCATCATCGCCCACTCCTGCGGCGTAGCCGAACCCCGGCGCCTGACCCGGGAACACATGCGCGTCATCGAGGCGGGGGGCGAATCCCACAGCATGGCGACGCTCCATCCCCTGCCCGGTGCGCGGTCAGAATATGCCGACGTGATCGCAAGCTCCGGCCCATGATTCTCACCGTCGTGGAGCAGAGCCTGGCCCTGGTGGCGATCACCATCGCCGCGGCGCTGCTGCGACGTTTCACGCGCCTGCACATCGCGACTGCGAGCATCCTGTGCGGCTTTGGCGCGGGTCAGACTGCGGCCCTGGTCGGCTTCGATACGGGTATGGGCGCAGGCAGCCTGCAGGACCTCGTCTTCTTCATCATCCTGCCCGTGCTGGTCTTCGAGGCCGCCTGGCACATCGACGTGAAACTGCTGCGGCGCTGGCTGCTGCCCGTGCTGCTGCTGGCGACCCTGGGACTCCTCGTGAGCACCGGGGCAACGGCGGCCCTGGTCTCTCTCGGCGTCGGAGACCCGACGGGCTTCCCCTGGATCGCCGCCCTGCTCACCGGTGCCATCGTCGCCGCCACGGATCCCGGGCCCGTCGTCGCCAGGCTGCGCAGCGCCGGTGCGCCGGAAGACCTCGCCGCACTCCTCGAAGGAGAAAACCTGC
>CAXBBA010000303.1:0-3893 GCA_963973805.1 uncultured Halieaceae bacterium
CGGATTTTTAGGGGTTTCGCGCTGCTGCGACGAGATGCCACACGGCAGCCCCTCCGTAGCGCGCTGCACTTGAGCGAGTTTACCGCCACGAGGTGCCGGCCATGACGACTCGCCCCCACAGTTTTGCCCCCAAAGCAGCCCCGCTCCTCGCGCTTGCCCTCACGCTTTCTGCAAATTCCGGCTTCGCCGATGAACCGCTTCCCGCGCCAGTACGGGAGGACGCCCGACTGACGGCCCAGGCGTTTATGGGGCAGATGAAACCCTTGCTGATAAAGCAGGTGCAGACCGTGGGGCCCGCCGGGGCCATCGATACCTGCGCCGTCGAAGCACCGGCACTGGCCGCATCGCTCTCGGAAAAATCGGGTTGGGCCGTGAGCCGTGTGAGTGAGCGTCCGCGAAACTCCGCCAAGGCTATTGCCGACGATTGGGAGGCCACCGTACTGGCCGACTTTGAGCAGCGCCTGCTCGAGGGCGCGGAAGCGCCTCAGCTCACGCGTGGTGAAATCGTCGATGGTGAATACCGTTTCATGCAGGGGCAGCTCGTGGGCGGCGTGTGTCTGCTCTGTCACGGACAGTCGATCGGTGAGGATGTACGTGCTGCACTCGAGGCCCGCTACCCCGACCACAAGGCCACGGGCTACACCCTCGGGGAACTTCGCGGCGCCATCAGCCTGCGCCGCCCCCTGGACGGCTCCTAGGAACCGCCCCCCGTGAGTTCGCGGATGATGATGGACCAGTGGTCCAGGCCCTCATAGAAAGCCTTGATGGGCACCCGCTCATTGAGGCCGTGGGCGAACATCTCGTCGGGATTCATAAAGATGCTGGAGATCCCCCAGGTCGGAATACCCGCCTTTCGATAGTGCATCCCGTCGGTGCCCCCGGACTCCATGTAGGTAATGAGGTCCAGTCCGGGGTAGCGTGAGTGCACGGCCTTGCTGAGGGCGCCCAGCACATCCTGGCGAATATCGGAGATCGGGCTTTCGGTGGGATCACCCAGCAGAACGAATTCCGCATCCTCACTCCCCACCGCCGCTTTCAACTCGGCTTCGATCTGTTCCACGGGAACACCGGGGAAGATACGGCAGTTCACCGTTGCCGTGGCGGACTGGGGCAAGGCGTTCTCCGCATGGCCCGCGCGCAGCATCGTTACCACGCAGGTGGTGCGGGTGGTACCGATGTAGGAAGGCTCGCGACGCAGACGCTCGGCGGCATGTTCGTCTTCGGGGTTATAGGCGAACTGCAACATCGCGTCGCCGAGTTCACCACCCATCTTTTTCCCCACTTTCTGGAAGTAGGAAAGGGTCATCTCACTCCACTGCACGGGGAAGCGATGTGCCTCGATCGCCTTGATCACATCGGCGAGGTCGTAGATGGCATTGTCGTCCCGCGGCCGACTACTGTGGCCACCAGGATTTCGCACGGTGACCTCCCAGGTGGCGTAGGTCTTCTCCGCCGCCTGGATGTTGTAGCTCACGGCCACACCATCTGCGGTGAGGTCACCGCCGCCGGCATCGGAATTCAGCGCGAACTCCGCCTCCCCTAGCTCCGGCGTCTCATAGGCCATCATGCGGGTGGTCGTCATGCCGCTCTCTTCGTCACCGGAGAAAGCCAGGATGAGGTCCCGGTCCGGCACGAAGCCTTCTTTCTTCAGGCGGATGAACGTGCTCGTAAGCTGGGCCACACCAAACTTGTTGTCGAGGCTGCCCCGGGCGTAGAAGTTCACGTCATCCTGGGTCAGCTTGAAGGGCGGGCGCTCCCAGTCGGCCGCGAAGGCCTCCACCACATCCATGTGCCCGAGGAACAGGATCGGTTTGCGTCCGCTGCTGCCATCACCGCGATAGGTAGCGATGAGCGTCGCGAAGTCTCCCTTGGGCAGAATCCGCACATCCTCCCTGGCGAAGCCCCCGGCGATAAGCTCGTCGGCAAGATAGCGGGCAACCCTGGGTGTATTCCCCGTTTCCTTGGAGGTATCCACTTCGAGAATCGTGCGATAGATCTCCAGGGTCTTCTCTGCGTGCTCTGAACGAATTTCAGCGCGGACGCTCCCTGTGCTGATGGCACAGAGCATTATGGCGATAACGATACTTCTCATGACTTAATCCCGATGCAGGTCCGCTGCCAAGTGTAGGCCCTCGGGACCGGTGAGTCACGATGAGCAAAACATTGCCTCAGGTCACTTACATCGCCCCCCCAAAGGAATTAGCATGACTCTCATAACAAGGAGACCGCCCATGCGAAGACTGGATCTGACCAGCACAGGCTTTCTACTACTGGAAAAGCGGGAAACACCGATGCACGTCGGTGGCGTCAACCTGTTCAGCTATCCCGACGGTGTCGACGAACAGGAATTCATCACGGCTGCCCTCGAGCAATTGCGGGGTTGCTGCGATATGCGCCCGCCCTTCGGGGAGTATGTGGTTACGGGCAAGACCGGCCTGTTCTGGGCTGAGGATCAGCATATCGACATGGATTACCACGTGCGTCACGCGGCGCTGCCGGCACCGGGACGCTACCGCGAACTGTTTTCCCTGGCCTCGCGACTGCACACCACACTGCTGGACCGTACGCGCCCGCTGTGGGAGCTGTACGTGATTGAGGGACTCCAGAACCGCCAGTTCGCGGTTTACAACAAGATCCACCACGCGGCCATCGACGGCGTCGGCGCCATGCACATCACGCGCGCCATGTGCACAGAAGACCCCACGGCCATGACCGGCCTCGCACCTTTCTCGATGGAAGCCTACGAAGACTACCGATCGCGACGGGGAACGAAGAGAAAAGCCGTAGAGGCACCGGATAAGCGCACGCTGCGCAACGTGCTCGAGGCGCTCAAGCAGCAGTACGACTCCGGCATGCACCTGGCCACCGCCATGCGACGATTCGGCATGGCCTTCGTGGGCCGCAGCGGCAACCTCGCGGTGCCGTGGCACAACGTGCCGCGCACCTCCATCAACACCCGCGTGTCCGGTGCCCGACGCTTCGTCGCCCAGACCTTTGCTTTTGAACGCGTGAAAGCCGTGTGCAAGGCCATGGACGGCACCGTCAACGACGTGGTGCTGGCCATGTGCGCCGGAGCCCTGCGGCGCTATCTGCTCGCCCGGGACGAGCTCCCCGTGCACTCGCTGAAGGCCATGGCCCCCGTTTCCCTGCGCAATGCGAACGACCTGGAGTCCGCCAACGCCATCGGTTTTATCACCGCCGACCTGGCGACAAACATCTACGACCCCGAGAAACGCCTGCGAAAAATCCAGGAGTCCATGCAGGCGGGCAAGGAATTGCTCCAGGAGATGTCAGCGGCGGAAGCCGCTCTGTTCATGCAGCTGACCCAGATCCCCGCCCTGCTCACCTCCGTGCTCGGTCTGGGATCCAAGTTCCCGGCCTTCAGCACCGTCGTATCGAATGTCCCGGGCCCTCGCAGCCCCCTGTACTGGAACGGCGCCCGCCTCGATGGTATCTATCCCGCGTCCATCGTGTTCGACGGCTTCGCCATGAACATCACCATGGTGAGCTATCACGACCAGATGGATTTCGGTATCGTGGCCTGTCGCCGGTCCCTGCCCCAGATCCAGCGCATCATCGATCATCTGGAAGATACGCTGCTGGAACTGGAAGCGGTCGCGGGTATCTCCAGCCCCCAGCGTCGTGCCAGTGACCGTCGTGCCAGTGCCCAGCCCGCCGAGGGTCGGCGTTCACCGGCCCCGGGACCAGGGAGCCCGGCTGGCACCAGGAAGAAAACGCCCGCAAAAGCGCAAGCCGGAACCAGAGCGAAGTCGAAGACCAGAACCAAAGCCAAAGCCAAAACCAAAGCCAAAACCAAAGCTCCCCCAAAGGCAAAGGCAAAGACTTCTCCGAAAACCAGATCTCCACGTCGTCCTAGCGACGGCACCGTCAAA
>CAXBBA010000304.1:0-3886 GCA_963973805.1 uncultured Halieaceae bacterium
GTTCCCACAGGGGGACCACCGATAAGCTCACTCATCGCCTCAACCTCCGAAGAGCTTCGCCAGCCACATAAGGACCATATCCCACAGGCGGGCAAAGAAGCCCCCCGGCTCCAGGGGTTCCAGGGCCACGATGGGACGCTGTTCGATCACCTGGCCATCGAGCGTAAGCGTGAGCTCACCCACCGCGTCTCCCCGGGCCAGGGGGGCGGTGATGGGGTCCTGCAGCACAGTCTCGCGAATCAGCTCGTTGCGCTTGCCGCGGGGCAGCGTGAGCACCAGGTCCTCGGCGATACCGACGGAGAGATAGTCCGCCTGCCCTTTCCAGACCCGGGGTTTTTCCAGCTCTTCAGCCGCCGGCACGACCACGTCCGTTTCGAAGAACCGGAAGCCGTAGTTCAGCAGGCTGCGGGTCTCGCGCTTGCGCGCATTGGGACTGTCCGTGCCCATGACCACGGAGATAAGACGCATACCGTTGCGTTCCGCCGACGCCACCAGGCCATAGCCCGCCTCACGGGTGTATCCGGTCTTCAGCCCATCGACGGAAGGATCCTCTCCCAGCAGCGCGTTGCGGTTGTACTGGCGAATATCGTTGTAGGTGAACTCCCGCTGACTGTAGATGCGGTAGTGCTCGGGAAAACGCTCGATGATCGCCTTAGCCAGCGTAGCGAGGTCCCGCGCGGTGGTCAGATGCTGGGGGTGCGGCAGGCCATGGGAGTTGACGAAGTAGCTGCCGTGCATGCCGAGCTCCGCCGCGTGCTTGTTCAACAGGTCAGCGAAGGCCTGCTCGCTCCCTGCGATATGTTCCGCCACGGCCACGGTGGCATCGTTGCCCGACGCGATCACGATGCCATGCTCCAGCTGGCCGATGGTCACGGGCTTCCGGGGCTCGATCCACATCAGGGACGAACCGTTGAACACAGGGTTCTGGGACCAGGCGTTGCGACTCACGGTCACCTGATCTTCGCGGCTGACCCGCCCCGCCGCAATCTCCGACGCCAGCACGTAGCCGGTCATCATCTTTGTCAGACTCGCCGGCGGCAGCTGCTCGTCCGCATTGGACTCGGCAAGGACGGTACCACTCGTTGCATCCACCAGCAGGTAAGCGCGCGCCGCAACCTGGGGCGGAGCCGGAACAATGCCCTGGGCGAGCACGGAGCCGGTGAAGAGAAGGGATATGAGGGAGGCTGTCAGGGCCGGAAAAATACGCATAATTCGGTTCAGAGCTTTCATTTCTGGGCGGTTGGGATGGGGCGCATGGTACCCCATGGTTGTCTGCACACGCACGTTGTCAGGGCAGTGCGAGCCCCGGCGTGAAGCCCCGGGTCATCAACAGGTGACGCAACTGTTCCAGCTGATCACCGTTGGCCACGGGGCCGACGCGGACCCGGTGCAGGCGCTGGCCTGCCACGTCCACCGGCGATACGCTCACGGGCAACGTCACCAGCGCATCCACCTCGTCGCGCAGGCTGTTGGCCGTCTGCACATTCGAAAAGGCGCCGAGCTGCAGATAACGATAGGAGCCACTGGCACTGCCGCGACGGTCATCGATACCCGCGAGATTGATCGCTGCCACGCGCACCGGCGCCGTGCCCCGGTCCTCGAAGCCCAGCTTGACGGCCGCCGCGTAGCTCAGATCGATAAGGCGATCAGGGTGAAATGGTCCCCGGTCGTTAATGCGCACCACGATCTCGCGACCGTTGCTGAGATTCGTAACCCGGGCATAGGTCGGGATCGGCAGGCTGCGGTGAGCGGCGGTAGCCAGGTAGATGTCGAACACCTCGCCATTGGCGGTCTTGTTGCCGTGGAACTTGGTGCCGTACCAGCTGGCGATGCCGTCCTCCACGTACCCCTCGGCGCTGGGGAGTACGCTGTACTCCACGCCATTCACAGCGTAGGGCGAACTGTTGCCCGCACGCAGGATAGGGTCCGGCCGGGGCACCGCATCCACCACGTCCTCCGGCGCCAGATCTGCCACCGGGGCGCCGTCGCCCTCCCAGGCGACCTTGGGGTCGGAGCCGGAACAGGCCACGAGCCCGAGGCCGAGGCAGGCGATCAGCACCGGAGCTCGAAAGCGACTGTCGCGCAGGCTCGCTGTCGGCATCAGTTTGCTACGCCCGCCGCGATGCGCTGGCTGAGCAGGTACACACTCATGGCGTACATGGAACTGTGGTTGTAGCGGGTAATCACGTAGAAGTTTGCCAGCCCCATCCAGTATTCGTACCCCTGCTCCAGGTCAAAGCGCAGCGGCGTGACCAGGCTCTGGGGATCGATGTGCTGTTCGAAGTTCACGCCCTGGGCCTGGAGTTCCGCTGCCGACACCGCGGGCTTGAGCTTGCCCGTGAACAGACTCTCGGGAGTTTCGTCGCTGACCGTGGCGGCGCTCACCACGGGCTCCCCGACTGTCCAGCCATGGCGGGCAATGTAGTTGGCGACGCTGCCGATCGCATCGTCGGGATTGTTCCAGATGTCCGCCACGCCATCGCCATCAAAGTCCACGGCATAGCTGCGGAAACTGCTGGGCATGAACTGACCGTAGCCCATCGCCCCGGCATAGGAGCCCTTGAGCGTCAGCGGGTCCATGCCCTGCTCCCGGGTCAGGAGCAGGAAATGCTCCAGTTCCCTGGTGAAAAACGGCGAGCGCTTGGGATAATCGAAGGCCAGCGTCGCCAGCGCATCGATGACCCGGTAACTGCCCGCAATGCGACCGTAGTAGGTCTCCACACCGATGATCGCGACGATCAATTCGGCGGGGACACCGGTCTCCGCCTGGGCCCGGGACAGGGCCTCGCGGTGCTCCCGGAAAAACGCGATGCCTTCGCGCTCCCGCTTCTGTGTCAGAAAGATTTCCCGATATTCGTACCAGGGCTTCGACTTCTCCGCCGGACGCGTGATCGCATCGATGATGGACTGCTGATAGGTGGCGTCTTCCATAACCGCCACCAGCGCTTCGCGCTCAAAGCCATGGGCCTCGACCAGGGAGTCCACGAGGGCCAGGGCTGCGGGATCATCGGAATAGGAGGCAACCGCCGTCGCGGCGCAGGCGCCGCCAGCGAGGGCCAGCGCAAGGCGCAGCGCTTGCCGTGGGAACCCGGAACGGGACGAGGGATATTTACTGTCGGACAACGCGTTTCTCCGTGCTCACGGCCATCAGCAGGCCAAAGCCTGCCATCAGGGTGACTATGGAAGTGCCCCCGGCGCTGACCAGTGGCAGGGGAACCCCCACCACGGGCAGAAGTCCGGCGACCATTCCCATGTTAACAAAGATGTAGACAAAGAAAGTCAGGGTAATACTCCCGCAGAGGATTCGTCCGTAACTGCTCTGGGCGTGCATACCGATCCAGAAGGCCCGCAGCAGGATCAGCAGGTACAGCGCCAGCAGGATCAGGACCCCGCGCAGGCCAAATTCTTCCGCCAGCACAGCAATGATGAAATCCGTGTGGCTCTCGGGCAGGAAGTCCAGCTGGGACTGGGTCCCCTGGGTCCAGCCCTTGCCGGCCCAGCCGCCGGAACCGATGGCCGTCTTGGACTGGATGATGTTCCAGCCGGCTCCGAGCTTGTCGCTCTCCGGATTCAGAAGCGTGAGGATGCGCTGCTTTTGATAGTCCTTGAGCAGGAACATCCAGGCGGGCCAGGCGGAAAAGACCGCCGCGAGCACCGTGCCGAAGATAAACCGCCACCCGATACCCGCCATGAAGACCCCGAAAAGACCCGACGCGGCGATCAGCAGCGATGTACCCAGGTCCGGCTGGCGCACGATCAGCCCACAGGGCACGGCGATGATCACGAGACAGGCGGCGATGTACTTGGGCCCCGGAGGCAGAATGCGGTTCCCCAGATACCAGGCGATGGTCATGGGCACCGCCAGCTTCATGATCTCCGAGGGCTG
>CAXBBA010000305.1:0-3873 GCA_963973805.1 uncultured Halieaceae bacterium
GGCCGCAGGCGTGGCCGACATCGCCTATATCGCGCCGATCTATGCGCGGTCGGGCTATGACATGAACCGGCTCGTGCCGGGGATGTTCTACGGCTACACCGACCCGAAGAAGGTGCTCGACGTCTACATGGAGCTTGTCGAGCAGTTCCCGGTCTTCGACGAGGAACTCGATGGCGTGCACGTCGTCGGCTACAACGTCGGCACGCCGATGCACGTCCTCCTGCGCGACAAGCCGGTGGAGACGCTCGATGACCTTCAGGGCCTGCGCATCCGCTCGGCGGTGGACTTCATCGGCCCGCTCGCGGCCTTCGGGGCAGAGGGTGTGACCATGCCGATGACGGAAACCTGCCCCTCGCTGGAAAAGGGCGTCGTCGACGGGGTGATCGCCCCCTACGAGGCGCTGAAATCGCTCAGCTTTGCCGAGGTGGTCGGCTACTACTCCGAACTGCCGCATTCGCGCGGCGCCTATCCCTCGCGCGGGATCAACGGCGACGTGTGGTCGAGGCTTCCGGAGGACATCCGGCAGGTCTTCGACGACAACACAGAATGGCTGAGCCTGCGCACCCTTGAGCTCGCGCAGGAGGCCGAGGACGCGGGCCGCGCCTATGGCGAGGAACAGGGTGTGAAGTTCAATGCCGTGGCACCCGAGGTTGTGGCCGAATATTCCGAATCCTTCGCCCCGGTCATCAGGGAGGTGGCGGAGGACCTCGACGCCAGCTGGGAAGTGCTCGCCGAACCGATCCAGACGGTGATGCGACGCTACGGCGTCGAATCCCCCTACGAAAAACTCAAGGAACTGACCCGGGGCCAGCGCGTGACCGCGGCACGAATCCGTGAGTTCATCGATGGTCTGGATATCCCCGAGGAGGCGCGGGACGCCCTGCGGGAAATGACGCCCGCGAGCTACACGGGCAATGCGGCGGATCAGGCGAAGGCCATCTGACTTGGGTTACCGGCTCTCCCTCGCAGCGGAACCATTCCTCGCCAACTACTGGCAGCGGGAACACCTGTTCATTCCCGGAGGCTTTGCCGGGTTCATTCCCCCGGGGGACGCGGACGAGCTGGCCGGGCTCGCCATGGAGGACGGCGTAGACGCTCGCATCGTCTATGCCGACGGCGCCGGCTGGCATCAGCAGCGTGGCCCTTTCACGGCGCAGCAGTTCCAGCGCGAAGGCGCCTGGAGCCTGCTGGTGCAGAGCGTGGACCATTTCTGTGACGAGGCCGCGGAGCTGCGCCACGGGGTGCCCTGGTTACCGATCTGGCGCCTCGATGACGTCATGATGAGCTACGCTTCCGACGGAGGCAGTGCCGGACCCCACTATGACAACTATGATGTTTTCATCATTCAGGGCGAGGGACGGCGACGCTGGGAGATCGGCCAGTTCTGCGACGCCTCCACCGCGCTGCAGGAACACAGTGAGCTGCGCCTCCTCGCGAATTTCGAGAGCCGCGCAAGCTATGAACTTGGCCCCGGTGATGTGCTCTACATTCCGCCAGGCTGCGCCCACAACGGCGTCAGCCTTGGCGAATCCACCAGTTTTTCCATCGGCTTTCGTGCTCCCCGGGTCAGCGATCTCCTCGCCCGCTGGGTGGACCATCGCCTGGAAGACCTGGATGGCGACTGGCTGCTCCGCGACCCCGCACGAGAGCCGGCGTCAAGCCCGGGGGAGATCACGAACCGGGACCTGAACCGTGCCCGGGCCCAGCTCCGCGATGCTCTCGAAAGTGACGACCCCCGCTGGTTCGGAGAGGTTCTTACGCAGAGCGGTCACCATCACGACGCGACGGAACCGCTTCCGCTCCCCGCGGACGGATACCTGCTCCGCCGTTCCGGCTCCCCCGTCGCCTGGCACCTCGGAGACACGCTGCTGGTTTTTGCCAGCGGTGAGAGCTATCGCTGCCCAGCGGAGCTGGCGAATCTGGCGCAGGCGATTGCCGCAGACCAGCCCGTCGACATACGGGACGCGCAGAGCGTGCACGATCAGGCAGCGGACCTCATAGCCTGGCTCGCCTCGGTGGACGCGGTGGAATTCCATGGGCTCTGATGCGGTGCAGGTGAGGCCCGCGCTGTGGCCCGAGGACGAAGAGGCCCTGACGGGCATCCGCAGCGCCATATTCATCGCCGAACAGGGCGTTCCCCACGCCATTGAAATGGACGGCCAGGACAGCCAGGCACGGCACGTACTCGCAGAGCACGAAGGCCGGGCCGTAGGCTGTGGACGACTGTTGGCGGACGGACGCATCGGGCGTCTCGCCGTGCTGCCCTCGCACCGGGGTCAGGGCATCGGCGCGCAGCTGCTCAAGGCACTGCTGGACCTGGCCCGGGATGCGGCCATGGCCGACGTCTACCTGCATTCCCAGGCCTCTGCTGTCCAGTTCTACGCCCGCGAGGGTTTCGAGGTGCGCGGTGAACCCTTCGAGGAAGCCGGGATTCTTCACCAGGACATGCACCGCTCCCTGGACTATGGCGACTGGAATACGCGCCTGGTCCACGTTCCCTATCCCCGGCCTTTCGACCAGCTGGTGATCGCCCAGCTTCGCCAGGCGCGGCGGGAACTGCGCCTGCTCAGCCCGACGCTGGACCCACGGGTCTTCGATGGGGAAGCTGTGCTCGCGGCGCTCCGCCGCTTCATCCGCGAGTCGCGCCGGAGCCAGGCCCGGGTTATCGTGCAGGAGAGTCGCCCCCTCGTGCAGAGCGGCCATGGCCTGCTGCAGCTGGCGCGGCGCCTGCCCAGCCGCATTGAGCTGCGCGTGCTGCGGGAACACGGGGATTGGAACGGCGACAGTCAGGTGATCCGGGACCGGGACTCGCTCCTCGCGTTGCCCGGCGGAGAATCGTCTCCGGCGCTCTACGCGCCCGAGGATCGACCCCGAGCGGAACGGGCCGTGGAGCGCTTTGACGAGCTGTGGCGAGCGGCCACCGTGGACCCGGAGTTTCGCGCCCTCGCCCTCTGATTCGGAACGCTGCCCCGCGACGGCGCTCAGCCGTTTTCAGTCTTCATCGACGCCCAGGGTATTGCCCTCGTAGGCAATGGGATAGACCCGCAGGCTCCCACAGTTCCCGTTTACGCAGTGACCGTCCCGCATCGAGAAGGCCAGCTCATGGCGGGGACAGGTGATCACGCCGTTGGCGCAGGGAGCCGCATCGAGGAGTGCCTCCTGATGGGGGCAATGCCGTGCCAGGAGGAACGCCTCGCCCTCGTCCTGGAGCAACAGGACCTCGCCCCGGGAAGTACGGAACGCGCCCCGGTACCCATCGTGCAGATTGATGAGCTTCTCCAGGGCGCGGTAGGCCATCGTCAGGCGCCGTCCAGAAGCGCCAGCACGCGGCGCGCCGCGTTATAGGGTGTGGCTTCCTTCGCTACCACCGCGGCTTCGAGCGCCGGCATCGCTGCGCGTACGGCCTCGGAGCGACGCAGGCGCTCCAGCAACATGGCCTGCACCAGGTGGTGCATCCAGTCGCGGCTCTGGCGCGAGCGCTGGTCGTCGAAGAAGCCACTGTCGCGGGTGCGTTCCACGAACTCCTCCACCGCCTGCCAGACCTCCTCGAGGCCTTTGCGCTCCAGAGCAGAGCAGCGCAGCACTCGCGGCTCCCAGTGCGCGTCATTGCGCAGCAGGCTCATGGCGGACTGGTACTGGGTCTGGGTCGCTGCGGCCAGGGAGGCGCCATCGCCATCGGACTTGTTGATCACGATCGCATGGGCGAGCTCGACGATGCCTTTCTTGATGCCCTGGAGTTCGTCACCGCCCCCCGGCAGCATCAACAGCATGAAGAAGTCCACCATGCCGGCGACCTGGTACTCGGACTGCCCCACCCCGACGGTTTCGACAATGATGAGGTCGTAGCCGGCGGCCTCGCATAGCAGCAGGCTC
>CAXBBA010000306.1:0-3872 GCA_963973805.1 uncultured Halieaceae bacterium
CCGGGTGTTCTCCATTGTCAAGAAAGTGCGCACCGATACGGCGATTGGCGAGAACCCCGTATCCGTAGCCTATGCGGCGGTGGATGTCGCGCGACGTATCTTCACGCGCCTGGATGAGTGCCGGGCTCTGCTCGTGGGGGCCGGCGAGACCATTGAGCTGGTGGCGCGGCACCTCATTGAAGCGGGCATCAGCGATATCGTGATCGCCAACCGCACCCTGGGCCGCGCCCGGCAACTCGCGCAGCAGTTCGGTGCCGAGGCCGTGCTGCTGGCAGAGATTCCCGATCACCTGCCCGGCGCCGATATCGTGATCACCTCCACCGCGAGCCAGTTGCCGATCATCGGCAAGGGCACCGTGGAGTCGGCCCTGCGGACCCGCAAGCACCGGCCCATGCTCATGGTGGATATCGCGGTGCCCCGGGACGTGGAAGCCCAGGTGGGGGAACTCCGGGACGTGTATCTCTACAGCGTCGACGACCTGCGCCAGATCGTCGACAGCAATCTTCGCGCGCGGCAGAACGAAGTGTCCAAGGCGGACCAGATTATCGCCGCCGGTATAGCGGACGTGCATGCGGAGCGGCGCTCCCTTGCCGCCGTGGACCTCGTGGTGGAATACCGTCGCTCGGCCGAGGAGCTGCGCCAGCGCGAGCTGGACCGGGCGCTGGCGGCGATTACCCGGGGCGACGATCCCCAGCAGGTGATGGCTCAGCTGGCGCGCTCCATCACCAACAAGCTCATCCATGCACCCACCACAGGCCTCAAGAAGGCCAGTGCGGAGGGGCGCCACGATGTGCTCGGCCACGCCGCACGGCTTCTGGGTCTGCCCCTGGAGCGCCTCGCGGCCGATGCCGTGGCCGAAGCGCGGCGCGGTGTGCTGGGCGCGGCGGCCCAGGAGGGCGCCGCGCCGGCGCTGCAGGAGGATGGGGAACGCCCGGACACAGGCCCCACGCTGCAGTGAAGGCCTCTCTGCTGACCAAACTCGAATCCCTCCAGGATCGCCACGAGGAAGTTTCGGCGCTTCTCGGGGACGGCGAGATCATCGCGGATCAGGAGCAGTTCCGGCGCCTGTCCCGGGAGTACTCGGAGCTGGAGTCGGTGGTGCGCAGCTACGGTGCCTGGCGCCAGCTGCAGGACGATCTCAGCGCAGCGCGATCCATGCTGGATGACGACGATCCGGACATGCGCGAACTGGCGCAGGCGGAACTCGACGAGGGCGAAGGCCGTCTGGAGGACCTGGAGAGCGAGCTGCAGGTGTTGCTCCTGCCCCGGGATCCCCGCGACAGCCACAACGTGTTCCTCGAGATCCGCGCCGGCACCGGGGGTGACGAAGCGGCTATCTTCGCC
The DNA here is from genome assembly GCA_963973805.1 of uncultured Halieaceae bacterium. GTDB lineage: Bacteria > Pseudomonadota > Gammaproteobacteria > Pseudomonadales > Halieaceae > Congregibacter. The sequence goes on from CAXBBA010000306.1 coordinate 1,345, forward strand.
GGCGACCTGTTCCGCATGTACGGACGCTACGCGGAGCGCTGCGGATGGCGTACGGAGGTGCTCTCGGAGCGCCCCGGAGAGCACGGTGGCTACAAGGAGATCATCACCCGCGTAGAGGGCGCTGACGTTTACGCGCGGCTCAAGTTCGAAAGCGGGGCCCATCGCGTGCAGCGCGTGCCCGAAACCGAGTCCCAGGGCCGCATTCACACCTCGGCCTGCACCGTGGCGATCCTGCCTGAGGCGGAGGAGCTCGAAGCCATTGAGATCAACAAGGCGGACCTGCGCGTGGACACCTTCCGTGCATCCGGTGCCGGAGGCCAGCACGTCAACAAGACGGATTCGGCGGTGCGCCTGACCCACCTGCCCACGGGCATTGTGGTGGAGTGTCAGGATGAGCGTTCCCAGCACAAGAACCGCGCCCGCGCCATGGCCCTGCTGCAGGCCAAGCTGACCAGCAGCCAGGAAGCAGCCCAGAGCCGCGAGCAGGCCGAGGAGCGGCGGAACCTCGTGGGCACCGGGGATCGCTCCGATCGCATCCGCACCTACAACTTCCCCCAGGGGCGCGTAACGGACCATCGCATCAACCTCACCCTGTACAAGCTCGACGAAGTGATGGCGGGGGACCTCGATGCGATCATCGATCCCCTGCGCCAGGAACACCAGGCGGACCAGCTAGCCAGCCTGTCGGACAGCTGATGCCGTCCGTAGCCGAAGTGCTGGCAGCGGCGGCACTGCCCGGCGATGAGGCGGAGCGCGACGCCGAGGTGCTGCTGTGCCGCGCTCTGGGCAAACCCCGGACCTATCTTCTGGCCTGGCCCGAGGCCGCGGTGCCCGGGCCGGCGCTGGAGCAATTTGAAGCCTGGGCCCGGCGGCGCCGGGACGGCGAACCCATCGCCTATATTCTGGGCGAGCGGGAATTCTGGTCCCTGACGCTCCAGGTCACTCCCGCAACGCTCATACCCCGCCCCGATACGGAGCTGCTCGTCGAGCAGGCCCTGCAGCAGCGCCTGCCCGGTGACGCCCGCGTACTCGATCTGGGTACGGGCTCCGGTGCCATCGCCCTGGCGCTGGCTGCCGAGCGTCCCCACTGGCAGGTCACGGGGACCGATGTGAGCGAAGCGGCCCTTTCGGTAGCGCGCAGCAACGGCGAGCGTCTGGGTCTGGGGCGTGTGCGCTGGCGCCGGGGCAGCTGGTTTGAACCGCTGGAGGGTGAGCGTTTTCATCTGGTCGTGAGCAATCCCCCCTATATCGCCGACGACGACCCGCACCTGCAGTCCGGGGACCTGCTGCGGGAACCGCGGTCGGCCCTGGTGGCGGCGGACCTGGGACTCAGGGATCTCGAACACCTCGTGGGCAGCGCGCCCAGGCACCTCGTCGCCGGTGGCGTGCTGCTGCTGGAGCACGGGTTTGCCCAGGGTGAGGCGGTGCGCGGCCTGCTCACGACCCAGGGCTACAGCGCGGTGCGCAGCTGGCGGGACCTGGGTGGACACGAACGCATCAGCGGTGGTGTGTGGGAGCGGGGAGACATGCCGTGACCCTGACGGACGACGAACTGCTGCGCTATAGCCGCCAGTTGATTCTGCCCGGTTTCGAGCTCGAGCATCAGGAGCGCCTGAAAGAGGCCACGGTTCTGGTGGTGGGCTGCGGTGGCCTGGGCAGTCCCCTGGCGCTCTATCTCGCGGCGGCGGGGGTGGGGCGCCTGCTCCTCGCCGATGGTGACGTGGTCGATCGCAGCAATCTCCACCGCCAGATTCTGTATGGCCAGGAGGATGCCGGTCAGGCGAAGGTGGCGAAGGCCGCCGAGGTGCTGCGCGGGCGCTATGGCGGTGCGGTTGAGGAAGTCCCGGGGACCCTCGAAGGCGATGCGCTGGAGCGCCGGGTCTCTGCGGCCGATCTCGTCGCCGACGCCACGGATAACTTCCCCACCCGCTATGCCCTGAACCGCGCCTGCTCGCGCCGTGGCACACCCCTGGTCACCGCGGCAGCGGTGCGCATGGAAGGGCAGCTGGCGACTTTTCATGCGCGGCCGGACGGTCCCTGCTACCGCTGTCTCTATCCCCGCGAGGGCGACGAGACGGCGCTGTCCTGCCGCGACAGCGGGGTGCTGGGGCCCGTCGTGGGTGTGCTGGGATCGCTGCAGGCGCTGGAGGTGATTCGGGTGCTGACGGGCTGGGGCGAAACGCTGCAGGGGCGCCTGCTGCTGGTGGACCTGGCGGGGCACGAGCAGCGCCTGTTGACCGTGGCCCGCCGCAAGGATTGCCCGGACTGCGCCGGAGTGTCCGCAGAATGGGGGTAATATTCCCGGAAACCTGTGACCCCGGGCGTGGTCATAGTCAGGCAACGATCCTCGATTGCGAAGCAGCGGAGACATTATCGTGACAACCCCGATTCAGGGCCTGGCACGGGTTCAGGAAGGGATGCTCAGCCGCCTGGCCCGCCTCGACGGCCTCGCGCCCCTGGCACTGCGGGTCTACCTGTTCTTCCCCCTGTGGATGGCGGGCACGCAGAAGATCGCCGGAATCGACAAC
>CAXBBA010000307.1:0-3850 GCA_963973805.1 uncultured Halieaceae bacterium
CACTTATCTTCAGCAATGGAAGGAATGACGTTATGAAAAAGACAGCCAGCACCTTCGCCCCAGGAATGGTCAGAACTGTTTCCGCGATTGCGCTGAGTAGCGCCATCGTCGCGGCCTGCGACGTGGACGACGGCCCCCTCGAAGAAGCGGGAGCCGAACTGGACGCAACTCTGGAGTCATCCCACGACAACATAGACTCCACCATGGAGGAACTCACAGAGAAGGTCGACGAGTACGAAGAAGATACGGAAGAAACTATCGAAGCGGCCCAGGAAACGATGAAGGAGAAGGCGGACGCAGCGTCGGATGCCCTGGAAGAGACTCGCGAGGAAGCGGAGTCGCGCCTCGACGAGGCCAGCAGTGACTTCTGATCTGCAACGCTACCGCATCGCCTTTGAGCAGGCCCTCGGCGCCCCCTTCTCCCGGGGAAACAGCGTCCGCCGCCTGATCAACGGCGATGAGATATTTCCCGCGATGCTCACCGCAATCCGGGAAGCGCAGCACCGCATCGACTTTGTCACCTTCGTCTACTGGGGCGGTGCCATCGCGGAGGAGTTCGCTATTGCCCTGTCGGAAAAGGCACAACAGGGCATCGAGGTGCGCGTGCTGCTGGATGCCTACGGGGCCAAGGAGATGCCGCGACACTGCGTGGACCTGATGGAAGCGGCGGGCGTGGACATACGGTGGTTCCGCCCGCTGAAGACCTTGCGCGTCTGGCGCAGTGACAAGCGCACGCACCGCAAGGTCCTGGTGGTGGATCAGCGCATCGGCTTCACCGGTGGCGTTGGCATCAGCGAGGAATGGACCGGCAATGCCCGCAATCCCTCAGAGTGGCGGGAAACGCACTTCCGGATCACGGGTCCGGCCGTACGGGGACTCTATGCCGCCTTCTTCGACAACTGGTGTGAAGCGGGCCCCTGGGCCTCCCCCGTGGTCGAAGATCACACGCAACAGGAGGACGACGCCGGAGTCCCCGTGCAGATCGTCCGTGCCAGCTCCACCGTCGACTGGACCGATATGGCCACACTGCTACGAACCGCCATGGCAGTGAGCCAGCGCTCCGTAGTCATCACCACACCCTACTTCGCCCCCGACGAAGTGACCGAGCAACTGCTGGTGGACTGCGCCAGACGAGGTGTCGACGTCTCGCTGCTGATTCCCGGCGAACACAACGACCAGCCCCTGCCCCAGGTTGCGGGAGGACCCAGCATCGAACGCCTGCTCAAGAGCGGCGTAAAAATCTGGACCTACGAGCAAACGCACATCCACGCCAAGATCATGATCGTTGACGGCGTCGTGTCTCTCATCGGCTCCGCCAACCTGAATCACCGCTCCCTGGGAAAGGATGAGGAGTGCTGCGCGGTAGTCCTCGACGAACAGCTCGCCGCCATGCTGCAGAAGGATTTCACCGCCGATCTTCGCCATGGCACTGCCCTGGAGAGCGCAGCCTGGGAGCGCCGGGGATTCCTGGTGCGCGCCCGCGAGCGCCTCGCCCGCCTCGTGCTGGAACAGCTCTAGAGTGAGGCCGAAACCACCGCCCCCGCAAGGCTGCTAAGCATCGCCCCCTCTGCCGGGGAAGCGTATATACTTGATCGCCCGCTGCGCATGTCGCCGCAGCCAGTCCCGGTTTTGCCCGCCAAGGAAAGCGATGAGCATCACTCCCTCCTGCCTGATCGTCGATGCCGATCAGCAGCACGCCCGGCGCCTGGCGGAATTCTGCGAAGACCGCGGTTGGCACGTCACCCTGCACGATCTGAACGGGCTGGTGGCCACGGGGACTGAGGGGGTGCGCGACGATGCCCTCCGGGAGGCGCTGGACTCCCGCGACTGGGATGCCGCCTTCATCGACACAAGCTCGGGCCCGGAGTTTATGCGCCTCTGCGGCAGTGACCTCCTCGATGACTGCGAACTCTTCGCCATGACCGATACGGACAGCGGCGAGCTCGCCGAGGCCTGCATTCGCGCGGGCTTCAGCCACTATTTCTGCAAACCCTTCGCGGCAGAGAATCTCGGTCTGATGCTGGACGACATCCGGGAAGAGGTGGAAGCGTCGGCCCCCGGGGGCGCTTCAGAGACGGTTCAGACGCTGGACCAGTTCGGCCTCATTCGCGGTTCCTCGCGCCCCATGCGCAAGCTCTTCCGCCTTTTGCGCAAGGTGGGGCCCACGGATACCACCGCCCTCGTGATCGGCGAAAGTGGTACGGGCAAGGAACTCGTGGCTGAGACCCTGCATGCCGTATCCAACCGTTCCGATGGTCCCTACCTCACCCTGAACTGCTCCGCGCTCGCCGAAAATCTCATCGAGAGCGAACTCTTCGGTCACGAGAAGGGCAGCTTCAGCGGAGCCCACAAACAGCATCAGGGTTTTTTTGAACGGGCCGATGGCGGCACGCTCTTCCTCGACGAAATCACAGAGATGCTGCCGGACCTGCAAGCCAAGCTTCTGCGCACGCTGGAGAGCGGCGAAGTGCGTCGCGTCGGTGCCGTCGAACCGCTGCAGGTGGATGTGCGCGTCATCGCCGCGACGAACCGCGACCCCATGACCGCCGTCGCCGACGGACAGCTCCGCGAGGACCTCTACTACCGCCTCGCCCATATCGCCATTCGCGTGCCGCCCCTGCGGCGCCGGGGTCCGGACATCGCGGGCCTGGCCCAGTTCTTCCTGATGCAACTCAATGAGCGCCACGACACGTCGCTCCGACTGAACGACGATGCCCTCATGTTGATCGAGAGCTACGACTGGCCGGGGAATGTGCGTCAGCTGCGCCACGCCATTGAGCGGGCCTATATCGTGTCGGAAGGCGAAATTGGCGCCGACGCGTTCCACTTTGAGGAGGAAGGCAGCGAGGGCTTCGCGAGCACCGAAGCGATCGATGTCGCCCTGGGCATGTCCCTGGCAGAGGTTGAGAAGAAGGTGATCCTCGCCAATCTGGATCACGCCGACGGTAACAAGAAGGCCACAGCGGACGTCCTGGGCATCAGCCTGAAGACGCTCTACAACAAGCTCAAGGACTACGAGTCCTGAGCTCTCGGGGCCTGTCGCCCCCGGCACACCGCCAACGCAGTTTCTGACCGGGAGTCCCGGCAGAGGCAGAGGGGATCACAGCGCCTCGTAGGCGACAGAGAAGGTGTCCGCTCCCTCCATGGTGCCCAGCTCCAGGCCCCGGTTGAACCAGCGCATTCGCTGCTCCGAAGATCCGTGGGTGAAGGCGTGGGGCACCACCTTGCCCTGACTGCGACGCTGGATCGCATCATCGCCGATCTGGTTGGCGGCACGCATCGCCTCTTCGATGTCCCCGGAATCCAGGTATTGCCGGTTCCGTCGCGCCCAGAGGCCGGCGAGATAGTCCGCCTGCAGTTCCAGGCGCACGGAGTGCTGGTTGTAATCTGCCTGCCCCCGCTTTTGCGCAACCTGCCCCGAAATACCCAGCAGGTTCTGCACGTGATGTCCCACCTCGTGGGCGATCACGTAGGCCTGGGCAAAGTCCCCCGGCGCGTCGAACTGACTGGCAAGCTCATCGTAGAAACTCAGGTCGATGTAGATCTTCTGGTCACCGGGACAGTAGAAAGGCCCCATGCGCGCGTCTCCGGCGCCGCAGGCGGTGTTGACCCGGGAGTGGTAGACCACCAGCACCGGTTCGCGATAGGCGCGCCCCATGTTGCGAAACTCCCCGGCCCACACGTCTTCCGTGTCCGCGAGCACAACCCGCACGAACTCATAGCGCTGCTCTTCCTCGGGGCTGGCCTGATAGTCGCTCCGTTGGGACTCTGCAGCTCCGCCTATGAGGGCAGCGGGGTCAACCACGCCCAGGCTCACACCCACCAGACCGATGGCAGCGATGGCCAGTAC
>CAXBBA010000308.1:0-3846 GCA_963973805.1 uncultured Halieaceae bacterium
GGGGAGTCGAACCCCTGTTCCCGCCGTGAAAGGGCGGTGTCCTAGGCCACTAGACGAAGGGGACGTGTTGCTCCTCGTCAGGAGGCGCGCATTGTAGGGACCGGGCCCGGCGTCGTCAAGCAAAACTGAGGATCAGTTTAATCCCTTTTGCGCGGCCCGGGCCTCGCGCCAGTTGAAGCGCTCGCCGCGGGCGTCCGCCTCGCGTCGTGCCTCGTCCAGCGCCGTAAAACGGGCGATTTCATCATCGGGCATGAAGTGCAGGCATTCCGCGCCCAGGTACCACAGCAGGTCCCGGGGAAATTCGCCGGCCAGCTGCGGTGTGGTGGTCAAAAAACGCGCGACCAGCGGCGGGCCGTCGTCGAGCAGGCGCTCGGGGTGAGCTGCGAGGCTGCGTACGCGGTTGGCCAGTTCGCTCAGGTTTTCATTGCCGGGGTTGGCGGCGATGGTTTCCAGGCGTTCCGAGAAGGCGCGAAACAGCCCCAGCTGTTCCTCGTGAAAGTCCCTATCATTCATGGTCGTTTCTCATAGCGGCTCATGGGTTTACAATGCGCGGCTTCCCGCCGTCGCGTTCGCGTGGCGCTCCATGTCCAGAAGTATTTAGAGGAAAGGATGCCAGAGTCCCGCTCCCCCGACACGTCCCCGGCCGCCGACAGCTCGGTGCCGGCGCTGTGCATAAACGATCTGAAGAAGGTCTATGACAACGGATTTGAGGCCCTCAAGGGTATCAGTCTCGAAGTGGCCCAGGGTGACTTCTTCGCCCTGCTGGGTCCCAACGGGGCTGGCAAGTCTACCACCATCGGCGTGATCTGCTCCCTGGTACACAAGAGTGCGGGCAGCGTAGAAGTTCACGGGGTGGATACCGACCGGGATTTCGCCGGCGCGAAGAAGTTTATCGGGATCGTGCCCCAGGAATTCAATTTCAACATGTTCGAGAGCGTGTTCCAGATCATCACGAACCAGGCGGGCTACTACGGGCTCCCGCGGAGCGTGGCCTGTGAGCGCGCCGAGAAGTACCTCAAGGCCCTGGGCCTGTGGGAGAAGAAGGACGTGACGGGGCGCATGCTCTCGGGGGGCATGAAGCGCCGCCTGATGATCGCCCGGGCCCTGGTGCATGAGCCCCGGCTGCTGATTCTGGATGAGCCCACCGCCGGGGTGGATATCGAGATGCGCCGGGGTATGTGGGAGTTCCTCAAGGAATTGAACGCCGGGGGCACGACGATCATCCTGACCACGCACTACCTCGAAGAGGCCGAGGCTCTCTGTCGCAACATCGCGATCATCAATCACGGTGAAATCGTCGAGCACAGCTCCATCCGCGATCTGCTGCGCCGTCTGCAGCGCGAGGTGTTCATTGTCGACACGGACGACGTGCTGCCGACGCAGTTGAGCCTTGGCGACTTCGTGGTGCGCCGCGTCGATGATCAAAGCCTCGAGGTGGAGGTGGAGAAGGGGCAGCGCCTGAATGATGTCTTTGCCGCGCTGGAGGCAGCGGGCATCGGCGTGGTGAGCATGCGCAACCGTGCGAACCGCCTCGAAGAGATGTTTGTGAATCTGGTGGAGAGTGCCGCATGACTCTGTCGGAACAGTTTGTTGCCTTTCGCACGATCCTGCGCAAGGAAATCCGTCGCTTTATCCGTATCTGGCCCCAGACGCTGCTGCCGTCGGCGATCACCATGAGCCTGTACTTCGTGATCTTCGGGTCCCTCATCGGTTCGCGCATCGGCGACATGGGCGGCTTCACCTACATGGAGTTCGTGGTGCCGGGATTGATCATGATGGCCATCGTCACCAATTCCTATTCGAATGTGGTGTCGTCGTTCTTCGGCTCCAAGTTCAATCACAGCGTCGAGGAGCTGCTGGTCTCGCCCACACCGAATTACGTGATCCTCATGGGCTACGTGGTGGGCGGTGTGACCCGGGGCCTGCTGGTGGCGATGATCGTGACCGCCGTGTCCCTGTTCTTTACGCGGCTGCAGATCCACAGCATTACCGTCGTGGTGCTCGGGGTGTTCCTCACCTCCGTGCTCTTCGCCCTGGCGGGGTTCATCAACGCGGTGTTCGCCAACAGCTTCGATGACATCTCCATCATCCCCACCTTTGTACTGACTCCCCTGATCTACCTGGGGGGTGTGTTCTACTCCCTGGACCTGCTGCCGGACTTCTGGGCCGGCGTGTCCAAGCTCAACCCCCTGGTGTATGTGGTCAACGCCTTCCGTTACGGTGTGCTCGGCGTGGCGGACGTCTCGGTGGGCTTTGCCTTTGCCATGCTCGGGGGCTTCACCCTGTTGGCGTTCAGCTACAGCATGTACCTGCTCAACAGCGGCACGCGTCTGCGGCAGTAGGCGAGGACCGTGGTCGATCAGCGCCCGGGCGAGGCGTCGCCCATGCACGACAAGGGACCGCTCCTGGGGCGTCAGGTCGCCGGTAGCGCGACCTATGACCCGGGCCTGCTGTTCCCCGTGCCCCGCGCCAACGCTCGCCAAAGCCTGGGCGACGGCTTCGGTGGCCGCGGCGAAGATGTCTGGCATGCCTACGAGCTGAGCTGGCTGGATGCCTCAGGCATGCCCCGGGCGAGAACGGGTACGATCACCGTGCCCGCCACGTCGCCGAACCTCATCGAATCCAAATCCCTCAAGCTCTACCTGAACTCCCTGAACAACCACGCTTTCGGAGACGATGAGGAGGCCCGGGGCACCATTGCGGCAGACCTCTCGGAGGTGGCCCAGGGCGATGTCACGCTGGAGCTGCAGAGTGCGACGGGGGAGGGCCTGGGAAGCCCGGAACTGCCGGGTCAGTGCCTGGACGGGCTCAGCGTTGCGGTGCCTGCGAGTCCCGATGGGGGGAGCCTGGAACCCCAGTCCGGGGATGATTGCGTGCACACCCACCTGCTGCGCTCCCTGTGCCCCGTCACGGCGCAGCCGGACTGGGCCACGGTGATTGTCGATTGTCGAGGCCATCACGCGCCGCGGGAGGCGCTGCTGGCCTATCTGCTGGCCTACCGCAATCACCAGGAATTCCATGAGCAGTGCGTCGAGCGTATCTTCGCCGACCTGTGGCAGCGCCTGCAGCCGACCTTTCTTTCGGTACAGGCGCTGTATACGCGACGGGGCGGGCTGGATATCTGTCCCTGGCGCTGTTCCGAGGCGGGACCGGCGCCTGCCTGGCGTTTGCCGCGGCAGTAGATTGGGTCTGGCGTTGGCTGACACCTTTCGGTATCATCCGCGCCCTCACGGAGAGGTGGCCGAGTGGTCGAAGGCGCACGCCTGGAAAGTGTGTATACGGCAACGTATCGAGGGTTCGAATCCCTCCCTCTCCGCCAACATTTAATGGGTGTATACCGGAGACATCCGGCTCTACCCCATTAACGGGGGATGGACCGGTTTTCACTAAACTCGATTGATGATGCCATCCCACCCACAGTGGGTTAAGACTCTCAACCGATAGTTTTCAAAGTTTCTAAATCCGTACGCTCTTCGCGTCATCATCTCCATCTTCGTATGGAAGCCCTCCGTGGGTCCGTTGCTCTTGCTGAAGCGCCACATCATGACGATAGGCTCCAGCCAGGACGTCAGGGTCTTGGCCAGCCGCCTCAGCGGGCTATGGCGCAGCTGTTCTATCAACTTGAGAAGTTTGGGCAACATTTTTTGAGCCGTTTTCTTTCTCAGGTTTTTCAGTAGCAGCAGTTCATTGAGGCGCTGCTTGGCGTCGTAGAGTGCGGCTAGGCCGGGGTAGTCGCTCAGGTAGCGCTGCAGGTTCTCTCGCTGCTCCGGCTTCAAGCGCCAGGCATGGCGTCGCATGAGACTTAGCAGGCCGCGGTACCAGCGCTCGGTGGTCGCCGGAGCGGTC
>CAXBBA010000309.1:0-3843 GCA_963973805.1 uncultured Halieaceae bacterium
AGTTCCAGCGCCATGTCTTGCGGCAGGCCACCGACGTTGTGGTGGGACTTGATCACATGGGCTTTACCGGTCTTCGCACCGGCGGATTCGATCACGTCGGGGTAGATCGTGCCCTGGGCGAGCCAGCGCACGTCCTGAATCTTGGCGGCCTCTTCGTCGAAGATCTCAATAAAGGTATTGCCGATAATCTTGCGCTTCTTCTCCGGGTCCGACTCTCCCGCCAGGCGACTGAGGAACTGCTCCTCCGCGTCGGCGCGAATTACCCGGACCCCCATGTTCCGCGCAAACATGTCCATGACCTGATCACCCTCATGCAGGCGTAGCAGGCCGTTGTCTACGAACACGCAGGTGAGCTGGTCGCCGATGGCCTTGTGCAGCAACGCGGCGACCACCGACGAATCGACGCCGCCGGACAGACCCAGCAGCACTTTGTCGTCCCCCACCGTCTCCTGCACGCGCTGAATCGCATCCTCTACGATCCGGGCTGGGGTCCACAGTGTTTCGCAACCGCAGATTTCCACCACAAAGCGTTCGAGGATGCGCTTGCCCTGCAGCGTATGCGTAACCTCCGGGTGGAACTGGATGCCGAACCACGGGCGGGACTCGTGGGTCATCGCCGCTATGGGGCAGGACGGTGTTTCAGCGATGCAGCGAAAACCCTCGGGCAGGCCCGTCACCTTGTCTCCATGGCTCATCCACACGTCGAGCAAGCCCTGGCCGTTGTCATCCAGGTGATCGCGAATGTCGTGGAGCAGTCCATCGCTACCCACGCTGCGAATCTGCGCGTAGCCGAATTCACTCGTGTCCGAGCCCATCACGGTGCCACCGGTCTGCACCGCCATGGTCTGCATGCCGTAGCAGATGCCCAGCAGGGGCCACTCACCGCTGAACACCACCTGGGGCGCCCGTGGGGAACCTTCGGCGGTAACGGACTCGGGTCCGCCGGACAGGATGATGCCGCTGGGCGCGAACTCCCGAATTTCCTGTTCATCCATGTCCCAGGCGCGAATTTCGGAGTACACCCCGATCTCGCGCACGCGACGGGCGATGAGCTGGGTGTACTGGGAACCGAAGTCCAGGATCAGGATTCGGCTCGCATGGATATCTGTCATGGCTGCTCTCTTTGCGATCCCGACTCAGCTGACGGGATAGTTGGGTGCTTCCTTGGTGATGGAGACGTCGTGCACGTGGGACTCGGACATACCCGCCGCGGTTACGCGGACAAATTCCGGCCGCGTGCGCATGGTTTCGATGTCGGGGCTGCCCGTGTAACCCATGGAGGCACGCAGCCCGCCCATGAGCTGGTGAATGATGGCGGCGGCGGGACCTTTGTACGGCACACGCCCTTCGATTCCTTCCGGCACCAGCTTTTCGGCGCCCTGGCTCGCGTCCTGAAAGTAGCGATCCGAGGATCCCTGCTTCGACGCCATGGCGCCGAGGGAACCCATGCCGCGGTAGGACTTGTAGGTCCGTCCCTGGTACAGCTCCACCTCGCCCGGCGCCTCTTCGGTACCGGCGAACATGCTGCCCATCATGACCGCATGGGCGCCCGCGGCGACGGCTTTGGACAAGTCGCCGGAAAAGCGAATGCCACCATCCGCGATCACGGGCACATCGCGACCCTTAAGGGCTTCCACCGCTTCGGCGATCGCCGTGATCTGGGGGACACCGATACCGGTGACAATGCGCGTCGTGCAGATGGAGCCGGGACCGATGCCCACCTTCACGCCATCCGCCCCCGCCTCCGCCAGCGCAACGGCGCCCTCGGCGGTGGCGACGTTTCCGCCGATGATCTGCAGATCCGGATACTCCTCCCGGATCATGCGAATGCGCTGCAATACGTTGCGCGAGTGCCCGTGGGCCGTATCCACGACCAGCACATCCACGCCCGCGCCCACCAGCGCCGCGACGCGCTCCTCCGTGTCTGCGCTGGTACCCACCGACGCCCCCACACGCAGCCGTCCCAGGCCGTCCTTGCAGGCGCTGGGGTAATTCTTTGCCTTGTCGAAATCCTTGACCGTAATCATGCCTCGCAGGTCAAAGTTATCGTTCACCACCAGAATCTTCTCGATGCGGTGCTGGTGCAGCAGACGCTGCACCTCGGTGGCCTCTGCCCCCTCCTGCACCGTCACCAGCTTCTCGCGGGGAGTCATGATTGCCGATACGGGCTTGCTCATATCGGACTCGAAGCGGATATCACGGTGCGTCACGATGCCCACGAGGTCGTCCCCGGCGAGCACGGGCACGCCGGAAAAACCGTGGCGTGTGGTCAGTTCCAGCAGCTCCGCCAGCGTGGCTTCCTGCTGGATCGTGATCGGGTCCTTGACCACGCCGCTCTCGTATTTCTTGACCCGAAAGACCTGCTTGGCCTGCTCCTCGGGCGTCATGTTCTTGTGGATGATGCCGATACCCCCCTCCTGGGCCATGGCAATGGCCAGGCGGGCTTCCGTGACCGTGTCCATGGCGGCGGACACCAGGGGCATGTTCAGATCGATGCCCCGGGTGAGGCGGGTACGGATCGAGACATCCGTGGCGACGATTTCGGAGTACCCCGGTTGCAGCAGTACATCGTCAAAGGTGAGCGCTTCGTGTTTGATTCGCAGCATGGTGGCCTCTCCTGGCTCGCGGTTCCCCTGCCGACGCCGTGTCCCGTACGGGCCGCGCGGCAGCCCTGCTCTCGACTCTCCGCCTGAAATAGCGGAACCCCGAACCCCCCGATGGAGGCGCCGGAACAGATTCGAGAGAGGTTAAACCCGGTATTATATGCGCTTCCGCTCTTTGGCGTAAGAACAGATCGATTTATGACGGATTCGGCGTCCGCCCCCCAGGCCCTAAGCCCCAGCCAGCTCAACCGCCAGGTGCGCGGATTGCTCGAAAGCCACTTCGACTGGGTGTGGGTGGAGGGTGAGATTTCCAACCTCGCCCGCCCCGCTTCGGGACACTGGTACTTCTCTCTCAAGGACGAGCAGGCCCAGGTGCGCTGCGCCATGTTTCGCAACCGCAACCAGCGCCTGCGCTTCCGCCCGGAAAACGGTGATCTGGTGCGCCTGAGGGCCCGCGTCTCGCTGTACGAAGGCCGGGGAGAGTTCCAGCTCGTGGGCGAATTCATGGAGCCCGCGGGGGCCGGCGCACTGCAGGCGCGATTCGAGGCCCTGCGCGACAAGCTGCGCAACGAGGGACTCTTTGACAGCGAGCGCAAACGCCCCCTGCCCGATCGCCGGGAGCATCTGGCAGTGATCACCTCGCCCACGGGCGCGGCGCTGCAGGACATCCTGCAGGTGCTGCGGCGACGGGACCCTTCGCTGCGCGTAACGGTGTTGCCCCGGGCAGTGCAGGGAGAAGGCGCGGCGGCGGGCCTCGCAGAGGCGCTGCTCCAGGCCAATCACCTGCACGCCGAGGGCCGGGAGCAGTTCGACGCCATCATCCTCGCCCGGGGCGGCGGCTCCCTGGAGGACCTGTGGGTCTTCAACGACGAGGCCCTCGCCCGCACCATCGCTGCGAGCAACCTGCCGGTGGTTGTCGGCGTGGGCCATGAAGTGGACTTCACCATCGCCGACTTCGCCGCCGACGCCCGCGCGCCCACCCCGTCGGCCGCGGCGGAGCTACTCAGCGACGATACCCGGGAGCGCAAGCTGCGCCTCGCCGCCCTGGCGACTCACCTTGGACGCGCCCTTAGCGGACGCCTGGAGCGGGACCAGCTGCGCCTGCGAAATCTGGCCAAAGCCCTGCGCCACCCGGGCCAGCGCCTGCAGGAGCGGAGCCAGACCCTGGATCGCCTCGAAAGCGACCTGCGCCGTGCCATGAGAGCGCAGCTGGAGAGCCGTCGCCACAAGCTCAACACCC
>CAXBBA010000310.1:0-3838 GCA_963973805.1 uncultured Halieaceae bacterium
GCCGCGGTGAGTGCTGCGGTGGCGGGTCACGACGCGGTAGTTGTTGCGCTCGGTGCCGGGGCAGCGCGCCGGAATCGTATTCGGTCCGTCGGCACCGCCAACGTCATCAGTGCAATGAAGGCACACAATGTGCAGCGCCTGGTTTGCCAGACGACGTTGGGTGCCGGTGAGAGCTGGGCCAATTTGAACCTGTTCTGGAAGTACGTCATGTTCGGCTTGCTGCTGCGTCCGGCGTTCCTGGATCACGAGCTGCAGGAACAGCTGGTCCGCGAGAGCGGGCTGGACTGGACCATCGTTCGGCCGGGGGCGTTCACCGATGAACCGGCGGACGGCGCCTACCGCGTGGACTTTCCCGCCAGCGAGCGCGGGCTGTCCCTGCACATATCCCGGGCTGACGTTGCGGCGTTTCTCGCCCGGTGTCTGGCGGGGCCGGACTTCCTGCACCGGGCTGTGAGCATCAGCCATTGAGTGACTCGGTGAGTTCGGGGGCCTGGCGGGGTCCCAAAGGCCCCGCCAGTGCTCTGAGAAATGGATATGGATATGAAAAATGAGTGCTTCCGATGAATAAAAAACGAATTTTTCTGCTCGCCATCGCAGCGACGCTGGCCTGGATCGGGGTCGTGGTGTGTGCCGGATTTGGCGGAGCATGGATGACGACTGTGGCGCCGGAAGATGACGCAGACGCATTCCTTGCCTATGCAAAAGACCGGCTCGAAACCCAGGTGCCGGGGGCTGCGGCGCTGCTATTGATCGAAGACCAGAAGCCAGCGGGTGAGATCTTCGTGTCCCCCAGTGGCAGCGTGGATGAGAACACCGTGTTTGCAGCGGCCTCCATGAGCAAGTGGGTCGCCGCCTATGCCGTGATGACTCTGGTTCAGGATGGTCTGCTGGAGCTTGATGCCCCCGTGGAGCGGTACCTGACCCGCTGGCAGTTGCCGGACACGGGCTTTGATAACCGGGGTGTGACGGTGCGGCGCCTCCTTAGCCATACCGCCGGGTTCGATGACGGTCTGGGGTACGCGGACTACGCCCAGGATCAGGCGTTGCCGACTTTGGAGGAGTCTCTCGCCAACCCGAAGAGCTCATCCGGCGCCGAGGTGCGCATTGGCGTCGGCGTGGAGCCGGGCAGTGAATGGCGGTATTCGGGAGGCAGCTACCTGCTGCTGGAACTGCTGGTTGAGGAAGTTTCCCAGCTTTCCTTCGAGGAGTTCGTGCAGCGCCGCATCTTCGATACCCTGGACATGAGCCGCTCCGGCTATGCCTACCTTGGTAGCTACGACAACAATGCGGGAAACTTCGCGGCGGATGGTACGCGCATACCCGCCTCGCAATATGCGTCCAGCGCCGCCACGGGCCTGGTCATCTCCTCGGCCGATGTCGCCCGTTTCGCCCTGGCGCAGCTTTCTGCGCCGGACCACGCCGGGCTGAGTCCGGCCCTCGTGCAAGCGATGCGTGTTCCCCACGGTCGTACCATGGGGGCGGATATCTGGGGGCTTGGAACGATTCTCTACGCGCCGACTCCGGGCGGCGACCTCGTTTTTGGCCACGACGGGTCGAACGACCCGGCGATCAACACCGCGGCGCGCATCAATCCGGAAACCGGTGATGCCCTGATCGTACTCGTGACGGGGCACCCCGGCATCGCGAGTAATATCGGCTCCGAGTGGGTGCTGTGGCAGACGGGCTATCCCGATGTTCTGGCATTCGATGCGGTGCTGGCCAGTATGGTCGCGCCGGCGCTTTGGGGACTTCTGGCGATCGCGGCGTTGGCGTGGCTGGCGCTATGGAGGCGCAGTCGGGCGCAAGCCTAGGGGCGCGGGCAGCTTCAGGGCGCGCTGAAAAATCGCTCCACCACATCGTCCAGGAAGCGCCGACCCAGCTCGGTGGTGGCGATGCGCTCGTCGCTCACCTGCAGCAGGCCGGAGTCCGCGAGCTCGTGCAGGGGCTGGTGGATCGCCGCCAACGCCAGGCCGGTGCGCCGGGAGAAAAGTTGTGGGTGGAAGCCGTCGGTGAGGCGCAGTGCGTTGAGCATGAACTCGCCGCTCAGGTCCTGCTCCGTGAGGATGCGCTCAGAACAGCGGCGCGTGCCGCCGTCGGCCAGGTAGTCATCGGGGCGACGGGTCTTGGCATAGCGACGCACGAGTCCATCGCGGCCTGTAACTTTGCCGTGGGCGCCGGCACCGATGGCCAGGTAGTCGCCGAAGCGCCAGTAATTGAGATTGTGCCGGCACTCCTCGCCGGGGCGCGCCCATGCGGATACCTCGTAGCGGCGGTACCCCGCAGACTGCAGCAGTTCGACGCCCCGGTCCTCCAGCTTCCCCAGCATGTCCTCTGCCGGCAGGAGCGGCGGCGACGAGTAGAAGCGCGTATTCGCTTCGATGGTCAGCTGGTACCAGGACAGATGGGGGGCGCCGGCTTCGATGGCGCGGCGCAAATCCTCCAGGCCCTGCTCCGGGCTTTGATCGGGCAGTCCATGCATGAGATCGAGATTGAAGCTGCGGGCCCCGCTGGCCCGCACCGCATCGATGGCCCCGAGGGCTTCCCGGCTGTCATGCACTCTCCCAAGAGCGCTCAGGGACGCATCGTGAAAACTCTGTACCCCGAGGGAAAAGCGGTTGACCCCCGCGGCCGCGTAGCCCGCCAGGCGGGTGCTTTCTACGCTGCCGGGATTGGCCTCCATGGTGATCTCGACATCATCGTCCAGCGCCATGTGGCGACGAATGTCCCGGAGCAGACGATCGATGGCGTCGACGCTGAACAGGCTCGGAGTGCCTCCGCCGATGAAGATGCTGCGCAGGGGTCGCTGCTCCTCCGCCGCCTCCCGGGCCAGGTCCGCCAGCAGGGCCTCGCCGTAGGCGGTTTCGGGAATCTGCACAGCTTCGTGGGAATTGAAGTCGCAATAGGGACACTTGCGTTCGCACCAGGGCAGGTGCACATAGAGGGCCAGGGGCGGAAGTTCCACGGCCCCGGTCAATGACGGCGCAGCAGTTCGAGAAGCTGCCGCGAGGCCATGCCCCGGTGGCTCAGCTGGTTCTTGTCCGCCGGACTGAGTTCGGCGGCGCTGCATCGCCGCTCGGCCACGAAAAAGAGGGGGTCGTAGCCAAAGCCACCCTCGCCCCGCGCGGCGTCGAGTATGCGGCCCTCCCAGATGCCCTCGGCGATCAGGGGGGCGGGGTCGCTTTCGTGACGCATGAGGACCAGCACGCAGTGAAAGCGGGCGCTGCGCTGCGCGTCGGGCACGCCCTGAAGCTCCCGTAGAAGGCGCGCGTTATTGCCCGCATCGCCGGGTTGTTCTCCCGCGTCGGCACCGAACCGCGCCGAGCGCACCCCGGGCGCGCCATTGAGGGCATCCACCGCGAGGCCGGAGTCGTCCGCAAGCGCAGGCAATCCCGTCTGGCGCGCGGCCGCCCGGGCCTTGAGCAACGCGTTCTCCACAAAGGTTTCGCCGGTCTCTTCGGCGGGCTGCACCTCCAGCTCGGACTGCAGCCGCAGCGTGATGGACAGTGGGCTGAAGAGCTTCTGCAGTTCCGCGACCTTGCCGGCGTTGCCGCTGGCGACGACGAGCTCTCCGCCCGCGAGGAAGGGGGGGGCGAAATCAGTCATTGATATACAGCTGCCGCTTGAATTTGTAGGTGTACCGCTCCTCACTCCCCTCCGGCGTGAAGGCAAACTCGAAGTAGCGCCACTCGCGGTTGATGAACTTGAATTCGCCGATGTAGTAGAGCGCCGGACCCTCGCGCACCTCGATGAAGTCGAAGTTCACGTTCTGCTCCGTGAGGTCCCAGCTGCGACCGTCGATGTCCATCGCCCGGGCCACGGTGCTGCCGTCGGGCAGATG
>CAXBBA010000311.1:0-3836 GCA_963973805.1 uncultured Halieaceae bacterium
GTCAATCCTCTCATAGTGAGATTAGTGGATTGACACAGAATTTCTAACGCTCCCAATCTCTCCCCCTTCTGGCAGAAGACTGTTGTCCCTACCGGTTTCGTAATCGTGCCCATCTGGATGGAACATCCCCCACCCGGAAGGCTGTCCATTCGACGAAGAAGCCGAAAACGAAATATTTATGACTTCGCCACTAGAAGTTAGAACATCTCCACTCGATAGCTTTCCTACAATTTCTCCCGAATTTACGCCGTCCTCTAAAATGAGAGTGGCATTTTGATCCGCCTGATTAATTGCAACATTAAAATTTGCATGCTCCTTTAATTCAGTATTTAGCGCTTGTTGAGATGACATTCCAAAGGCCAGCGGAGCAAGGTTACCGCTACTACTTGAAGAAAGGTCCTGCGCTACCACGAGAACCTCTTCCATGCCGACGTTGGAAGCTCCGGGGTTGCTTATACAAGAGTCACTACAGTCTATGTCGGCGTCATTGTCATTTTTATACCCACTCGGATCGGTGTACTTCAATGGGTTGTTAAAAGCATACGTATACCGATCATAATTCTGCCCATTCTCCGGCGCCTGAGTCACCGGATCCGGACTCAACATCCTCCCCAACTTCGGACTGTAAATCCGCCCATTCATGTGAACGGCCGGCTTTCGCCCTCTCCCTGGGCGATCAGGGCATGTGAATAAGTGCGATCATCATGTTCACCAGATGACTCGGTACAAGGAGGGCGATTGGCGGCAGGCGTCAGTTGGCGGCTACCGCTGCTTGCGATGGGCCGCCATCCAACGCCTGCGTGCAGTAATCGGACTCAAAGACGCGCGCTACTGTCCCGCCACAGCGTCCGGTACAGCAGCGCCATACAACCCAGCACCAGCCCCAGCGCAGTGAGCAGGGGCACGGAGCCAAAGCTCGTGAAGGGCGTGTGCCCTAGCATCACCTGCGCCTCGCCCGTGAGGCTGGCCTCCTCGAACTGCGGTGTGCGCGCGAGAATGCGGCCGCGGTGATCGATGATGGCGGACACGCCGTTGTTGGTGCCCCGGAGCAGGTAGCGACCGTTTTCCAGCGCTCGCATGCGCGCCATCTGCAGGTGCTGGAGGGGGCCGATGGATGAGCCAAACCAGATGTCGTTGCTGATGGTGACCATGATCTCGGCCTCGCGGGCGCTGCGGGCGGCAAGCTCGGGATAGACGATTTCGTAGCAGATCAGCGGGGCCACGCGGTGGTTGCCCGCCTGCAGGGGCCCCTGGTTCGCCGCGCCGGGGCTGAAGTTCGACATGGGCAGGTCGAAGAAATCGATCACGCCCCGGAGCCAGTCTTCCAGCGGCACGTACTCGCCAAAGGGCACCAGGCGCTGCTTGTCGTACTGGCCGGTTCCCTGGCCCAGGGCAATGATGCTGTTGTGGTAGCGGCGCTCTTCGTCACGGGTGGGTATGCCGGTGATCAGCACCGTGTCACTCAACTGCGCGCGGCGCTCCACGGTGGCCAGGAAGGCGCCGGCGCGCTCGCGCACGCGAGGGATGGCGGACTCGGGCCACAGAATCAGGTCCTGCTGGAACAGGGGGCGCACGGCCTCTTCGTACTGGCGCAGGATCTCGGGGTAGGCGCGGGGATCCCATTTGCGCTCCAGGGGGATGTTCGGCTGGTAGAGCGCTACCCGCAGCGGCTCCTCGCTGGCGGGGGCGACCCACTCGATGGGCCGCAGCATCAGGCCGCCGCCCCAGAGCGTTGCCAGCAGGCCGGCGAAGCTCACCAGGGTGGCGGTCTGGCGACTGCGCCAGGCCAGGAACAGGCAGCTGGCGCTGAAGGCCACGATGAACGACAGGCCATAGACTCCGGTGATCGGTGCCCATCCGGCGAGCCAGGTGTCGACGTGGGCGTAACCCAGGTACAGCCAGGGGAAGCCCGTCAGCAACCAGCTGCGCAGCCACTCTCCCAGCACCCACAGAGCCGGAAAGCCCAGCAGCATGCCACCGGGAAGGGGGCGCACGAAGCGCGCATACAGCCAGGCCTGCAGGCTGTGCAGCAGGGCCAGGCCCGCGCAGAAGGCGATGGTGAGCAGCGCCGCCAGGGGCAGGCTGGCATTGCCGTAGACCCGGATACTGACGTAGACCCAGGAAGCGCCGCTGCCGAAGAGTCCCAAGCCGAAGAGCCAGCCTCGCCACGCCGCCTGTCCCGGCGGTGCGAGGGCCAGCAGATAGGCGTAGATCGCGCAGCCGATGATGGCGCTGGGCCAGAAATTGAACGGTGCCAGGGACAGCGTCAGGAGGGCCCCGGCGATGGGGGCTAGCACCAGGACCAGACGGTTGGGAAGCGGCGACGCCCCCGTTTCGCCAGGGTTCATTCCGTAGCGGGCGGGCGCAGACGCAGGCTGTGGATCTTGCGCTGGTCGGCGTTGATCACCTTGAACTCGAAGCCCTCGATCTCGGTGACCTCGTTGCGGGACGGCATGTGGCCGAAGGCCTGCATGACGAGGCCGCCGATGGTGTCGAACTCCTCTTCGCTCAGCTCCACGTTGAAGAACGCGTTGAAGTCTTCGATGGGAGTCAGGGCCTTGACGAAGAAGTCGTCGTCGCTGATGCGGCGGATGAACTGGTCCTCGGCCTCATCGGTCTCGTCCTCGATCTCGCCGACGATCTCTTCCAGCACGTCTTCGATGGTGACGAGTCCCGCCACGCCGCCGTATTCATCGATCACCATGGCCATGTGGTTGCGATTCTCGCGGAACTCCCGCAGCAGCACATTCAGGCGCTTGCTTTCGGGTACCACGACGCTCTGGCGCAGCAGCTCGCGCACATCGAAATCATCGTGCTGCTCCTCGAGAATCTGCGGCAGCAGGTCCTTGGCGAGGAGAATGCCCAGCACGTCGTCGTGGCTTTCGCCGATCACGGGGTAGCGGGAGTGCTTGCTGCGGGTTATCTGGGGCAGGATCTCTTCCAGGGTGCTGTCGGCCTTGATCACCACCATCTGTGGCCGGGGCACCATGATGTCCCGGGCCTGCATGCCGCTCACTTCCATCGCGCCTTCGATGATGGAGTGCTCGTCTTCATCGAGAATGTCGTTGGCGACGGCTATCTGCAGAATCTCCTGCAGGTCTTCCCGGCTGCGGGGCTCGGACGAGAACGCCTGGGCGATGCGCCCGAGCAGTCCTTTCTCGTCGTTCCCGTTGCGCTCTTCACTCACAGCTGCGCTTCCTCAAGGTCGGCAATAAGGTAGGGGTCGGGCCGGCCCAGGCGCTGCAGTATGCGCGTCTCCAGAGCTTCCATTTCGTCGGCCTCGGTGTCGTTCTGATGGTCGTAGCCCAGCAGGTGCAGCACACCGTGCACGAGCATGTGCTCCCAGTGGGCGGGGAATTCCTTGCCCTGTTCCCGGGCTTCGTCGTTCACGACGGGGGCGCAGATGGCGATATCCCCGAGCAGGGGAAGTTCCAGCTCCGCAGGCAGGTCCGCGGGAAACGACAGCACATTGGTGGCGTAGTCCCGGCCCCGGTAGGTGCCGTTGAGTTGCTGCATTTCGCTGCGGCCGACGATGCGCAGGCTGAGCTCCGGTGCGTCGGGGGTGTCGGGGGCCAGCGCCAGGGCGGCGCCGATGGCCCGGCGCAAGTCCTCGTCGTCGGGCGTGTCCTCATCACTGTCGCGCTGGATGTCTACGGTAAAGCTCATCCCTTGCTTTTGCCCTTGCCCTTTTCGAGGCTGGCGGCTGTCGCGTCATGGCTGTCGTAGGCGGCGACGATGCGCTGCACCAGGGGGTGGCGCACCACGTCGCGATTGGCGAACCAGGTGAAGCCGATACCCGGCACCTCTTCGAGGATGTTCGCTGCGTGGGTCAGACC
>CAXBBA010000312.1:0-3832 GCA_963973805.1 uncultured Halieaceae bacterium
GTGGCCGAGAGCAAGCGTGCTTCGCGACCGAGGCGGTAGTCGAAAACGACGCTGTAGGCCAGCACCGCCTTCACATAGTCCCGGGTTTCACGGTAGGGAATGGTTTCGATCCAGGCGTCGATGGGCAGTCCTTCGCCAATCCAGTGCTGCACGCGATTGGGGCCGGCGTTGTAGGCCGCCAGGGCGACCGCCCGGTTGCCATCGAAACGGTCGAGCAACTGCCGATAGTAGGCGCTGCCCAGGTCGATGTTCCTATCCACCGCGTACAGGTCCTGCACCTGCAGAGGCAAGCCTGCGGCACGTGCCACCGCCTTGCCCGTGGCGGGCATCAACTGCATCAAACCCCGAGCACCAACGGAGGATCGGGCATCCGGAAAGAAAGCGCTTTCTCGCCGGGCGATAGCCATCAGCTCACTGAGGGGCAATGCCCGGCGTCGCGCGGGGGCCCGAAAATCATCCACGTAGGCCAGGGGGAAACGCAGGGCCAGGGAATCGTGAGCCCGGGCCGCATTGGCCGCGTCGATGGTCAGGCGGTACCAGGTTTCGTCCCGGGCGATCTGCGCCATGCGCAGACGCCTGGGAGCATCGGCGCGTTGCAGTGCATGGGTCCACTCGGTCTGGGCCAGGCGCGGCTCGTCGATCGCCTGCAATTCGTGCACCCGCAGCAGCGCCTGCTGAAGTCCCTCCGGGAGCACCGCCGACGCGCCCCCTTCCTGGTCCGAGGTATCGCGAAAGCTGTAGGGCAGGCCCAGGCGATCCGCAGCCAGAAAGCCGTAATAGCTGCGCTCTTCGGCGGCCTGGGTGAAGGCCAGCTCGGCGCCCTGGGGATCCCCAAGCACCTCCCGCACCCTGCCCTGCCAGTAGAGCCAGGTACCGTCGTTCCGCTTGTCTTCACTCAGGGCGTCGAGGTTCTTCTGTAGCGCCGCCCAATCCTGCTCCAGAATTGCCCAGCGCAGGCGCATCTCCGTAAGCTTGTCGTCGCGCCAGCGCGGTAACCGGGCGTCCACCCAGTCGCGGATATCCGGGTCGCGCTCGATAAGGCCGCGGTAGGCGATGGCCGCCTCCACGCGCTCTCGCTGCGCCGCACTGAGGTCCCCGGGGGCCAGCGCCTGGAGCTCCTTCAGCGCCCGTGCCGGGTCATAGCGCGAGTGGCGCTCCAGCCCCAGGGACAGCACCTGTTCGCGATAGGGAGGCGCCAGCCCCTGCGCCAGGGTGCGCGTGCGCTGGGGCTCGCGATAGCTGCGGCGCAACACGCCGAGGGGCTCCGCGACATCCTCATCGGCAAGGGAGGCGACATAGCGCAACAAACCCGACTGCCGCGCACCGTAGGCCAGCGCGGCGCGCTCCCACACCAGCTCTGCCGTCAATTGATCGTCTTCGCGCCAGAGCCGGAACAGGGGGTCGCAGGCCTCGTGCACCGAATCACCGGACAGCCACAGCCGCGACGCCAGATCCCAGGCTTCGGCTTCCCGCCCCCGCCCGCGCAGCGCTCGACCGTGGTAGCAACGCAGCTTTTCGGCGCGGGGTTCCGTAGTCGCCGCGGCGAGGTAGTCGCCCCAGCGCCGGTCCCGCCCCGCCACGTCCAGGTAGTGTCCGAGATAGCGTACGCCCAGGGGGGTATCCCGGCGGGCCTCGACGAACTGCCGCGCGGAGCTGCCCCCTGTCACCTTCAGGCGCTTCATCAGGCGCGTGTATTCCAGATAGGGAGCCAGCGGATAATGGTCGAGCTTCTGCTGGAGGCGCTCGAAGCGCTGCCAGTCTCCCTTTTGCGCGGCGGCGATGGCCTCCCGGTAGGTCGCACGCTGCGCAGCAAGCTCCTCGGCGGAAACTCCCGCGTCCTCCAGGAATGCCCGGGCAGGATTCGCCCCGACGGCAACAAAAACCAGGCTCAGCAGCAATGCGGCAAAAAGCGGCATGGCAGGGGCACTTATCGGTAAACTTCGGGGACGGAGACTGAATACAGGACAGGCGGGCAAGATGGCGAATGCGGAAAATCGCAGGCGGCTACGTAAAGCACCGGGCCGGATATTGAGCAATAGGTTGTGCATGGTGATGGTGTGGCTGCTGCTCCCGTTGCTGCTGATCAGCGAGGCCGTGGAGGCACATCGCAAGACCGATGTTATCACCCTGTACAACGGTGATCGCATCTCCGGCGAAATAAAATCCCTGCTCAGTGGTCGCCTCAGCCTGGGGACCGACTCCATGGGCACCCTGAGCATCGAATGGAAAGACGTGTCGAGCGTCGACTCGAACTACAACTACGAGCTGCGCCAGGCCGATGGTCGCCGCTTCTTCGGCACGGTCACACCCGGGGACAAGCCGGGCGTCATTGCCTTTGCGGACGTCTTCGGCGAGCAGGACTTTTCCTGGATGGAGGTAGTGGAGCTGCGGCCCATCGAGGAAAGAGTCCAGGACCGCATCGACATCTATCTCAGCGCAAACTACGCCTTCACCAAGGCCAGCGGCGTGACCCAGACGGAGTTCCGCGCCGATGTGTCCTACGAAAACGAGGACGCGCTCAACTCCCTGACCAGTCGCGCCACGATTTCGGATACGGATACGGAGACCACGAACAGCTCGCGGGTCAGCCTGTCGCGCCGCGCCTGGACGGATCGCCGGGCCCTCTATCGCACGGTCTTTGGCGGCTACGAGAGCAACGATGAGCTGTCCCTGGACTATCGCTTCACCCTCGGTGGCGGCCTGGGGCGTTACTTCATCGACACGAACAATCGCAACCTCAATGGCAGCATCGCACTACAGGCGCTGGAGGAACGCAGCAGCGGCGGTGACAAGCAGGAGAGCGTCGAGGGCGTTATCAGCGTTGGTTTCTCGAGCTGGCGCTTCGACAGCCCGGAACTGAACCTGCAGCTCGACGCATCGCTCTACCCTTCGCTCACGGAGCGCGGTCGTCTGCGGGCCGACACCAATCTTCGCCTGCGCTGGGAAATGATCAACGACCTGTACTGGGACCTCAGTGCCTGGGGCAGCTACGACAGTGAAACCATCGACGAACTCGGCAACAGCACCGACTGGGGCGTGACCACCGGAGTCGGCTGGGATTTCTGAGTCAGCGGATGCGCCCGCCAATGGAGATACTGGTGTGCATGCGGGGCGCGCCCCAACCGCCATAGCCGCCGTGGTAGCCACCGTAACCCGTGGACATGCCCACGCTCCCGTAGATCTGCGGATCGTCGCAGCCGGACAACAACAGTGCCGTGGCAATCAGGGGCAGCCAGCGCAGCGCGCGTTTCCATCGAGGTAGGTACATATCAGATCTCCTTCTGCGAGGGCTGGTCTTCGGACCAGGTCTGCAAGCCGACGGGCGCCCCCGAGGGACCGGCGATGATCGCCAGCTCACCACCGATGGGACGGGCGATGGCGGGCACCAGAACCTTGCCGCCCAGACCCGGCACCTGCTCGAGAATCGCCGCCAGCGCCGCCGCATCACTCACGCGCAGGTAAGGCATCCACAGCGAGGGCATAGCCGCATCGGGTTTACTGCGCACGCCCGCACGAACCCGCCCTTCGCTTCTGAGGAGCTTGAACGTTACCCCGTGCTCCCCTTCCGCTGCAGGCGGTGCCTCGTCCACCGAGAGCCCCGTCAACCTGGCGTAGAACGCCGCTGCACCTTCCGGATCGGCGGTCCAGAGCTCATGCCACAGGAAACTGCCCGTGGATGGCCGCTCGTCCCGGTCCCGGGGGTCGGCCCCGTCGGTATCGAGCGCCGCGAAGATTCCGCCGCTGGGATCGGCCATGACGGCGATGGTGCCGCGACGCCCGAGGGAAACGGGCTCGCGCAGGACTTCGGCACCCCCGTCCCGGGCCTGGGTCA
>CAXBBA010000313.1:0-3819 GCA_963973805.1 uncultured Halieaceae bacterium
CTTTTTCTATAGCCTGTCCATGCTCGCCAAGCCCCTGTCGACGATCTGGCTCGTGCGCGAGATGTTTAAGCAGAATCACAACACCGTAGATGCGCGCATCGGTCGCCCCGTACCCCATGAGGTATACAGTGCCAATGGATTCTCCGCGCAGCAGCTCGCGCGCATGTTTCGCAAGCATGTGTACCGTATCGGCTCCCGGGGAAAACCGATTTTCCCGTCTGTGGAAACCGTCGCGCCGGCGGAGAACCGCCTGCTCCTGCGCCAGGAACTGGAGGCCTCGCCCCATCTCGGAGAGACGCGCGACGGAAAAGTGATCTACCTCTGCCGCATGGAAGACAGCCCCTGCGTCATGCGGGAAATCGGACGCCTTCGGGAACTCACGTTTCGCACCGTCGGTGAAGGCTGCGGCCAGCCCCGGGATATCGATCGCTTTGATCGCTACTACGAGCAACTGGTGCTCTGGGACCGGGAGGACATGGAGATTGTGGGCGCCTACCGCCTCGCGAACGCGGGCGAGATCATCGACCGCCACGGTGTTCAGGGACTCTATTCCCACACGCTCTTTGACTATGGTCCCACGGTAAGGGAGCAGCTTCGCTACGGCCTGGAGATGGGGCGCTCCTTTGTGCAGCCTCGCTACCAGACCCGCCACAGCCTGGACTACCTCTGGTACGGCATCGGCGCCTACATCAAGGCGCATCCGCAAATCCGCTATCTGTTCGGTCCCGCCTCAATCAGCCGCTTCTACGGGAAGGAGGCCACGGCGCGTCTTGCGTACTACTTCGGCACCCATTTTCCCACGGACCTGGATGTCACCCCCCGCACACCCTTTGAAATTCCGGAGACCACCCTGAATGCGCTGCGCGCCGAGTTCACGGGAGTCGACGCGGAAGAAGACATGAAATCCCTGCGGGAAAGCCTGGCCGCTGCCGGGCTTCCGCTGCCGACGCTGTACAAGCACTACTCCCAGGCTACGAGTCCTGACGGCGTCGCTTTCACCGCGTTCAATGTGGACCGGGATTTTGGCGACTGCGTTGACAGCTTCGTCATCGCCGATCTGCACAAACTGACTCCGCGCAAGCGGAACCGTTACCTGGCATAAGGGGGCCATCGCGATGCAAGCACTACCACCGGACGGACGATTCAGTTGCCAGGCACTGTGGATATCCGACGTGCACCTCGGCAGCGTTCACTGCAAGGCCGAGCAACTGCTGGCCCTCCTGGACCGCATCGACTGCAAGACGCTTTACCTTGTGGGCGATATCGTTGACCTGTGGGCCATGCACAAGCGGGTTCACTGGCCCGAGTCCCACACCCAGGTGCTGCGGAAGATTCAGAAGATTTCCCGTGGCCTGACCGAGGTCATCTACATTCCGGGAAACCACGACCACAACTTCCGGGAATTCTGCAACAGCGATTTCGGCAACATCCGCATCCGCAAGACCGCCATCCACGAAACCGGTACGGGCCTGCGCATGCTCGTGACCCACGGCGATGAACTGGATTTTGCGGTGCGCTACAGCCGCCTCAATCGGGCGATCGGTGACATGGGCTATGAGGTCCTCATGTGGATGAACCGCCGCATCAACCAGTTTCGGGAACTGCTGGGCAAGCCCTACTGGTCCCTGGCGAAGTGGGTGAAGGTCAACGTTTCCCAGGCCGACGCGGCCATCCGCGCCTACCAGCACGCTGCGGTCAATCTGGTGCGGGACCAGGACCTGGACGGAATCATCTGCGGTCACCTGCACTACCCCACGATCC
Organism: uncultured Halieaceae bacterium; assembly: GCA_963973805.1. Taxonomy (GTDB): domain Bacteria; phylum Pseudomonadota; class Gammaproteobacteria; order Pseudomonadales; family Halieaceae; genus Congregibacter. The sequence continues at coordinate 1,762 of CAXBBA010000313.1, forward strand.
AGCAGTTCGGGGACATCACCTACTGCAACGATGGAGACTGGGTAGAGAACTGCACCGCATTGGTGGAAGACTTCAGTGGCCGCCTGCGCCTGCTCCAGGGCATTGCCCACCCCGCCAAGCCCCTCGAGGTGGTATTCGCCGAGGCGACCTGAATCGGGATCAGGGGTCGACGCCGGGCCCCGCCTTGCCCCGGGCGATGCGGTACAGCAACAGTGCCGCGCGTTCCGTCTGGCTCGGGAGGGTGAACAGGTCTGCCACCTCGTTCACCGTATGCCCCCCGGAACCCATCAGCCCCAGGCCGTCCAGCGCGGCCCCTACCCGGTCTGCCACGAAGGAAATATCCGCGGCCCCCGCTCGCCGGGGGTCCACCGCCTCCACAGATCCGTGCCCCAGCTCCTGGCTAAGCTCGCTGTAAGCCGCCAGCAGGCGCTCGTTTGCTTCCGTCGGCGCCATGGGCGGATAGCCGTGCTCAATCTCCAGCGTCGCGGACGTGTGGGAGAGATTCGCCGCCAGAATCCGCCGCATGGCCGTCTCAGCGATCGCGATCTGTTCGGCGCTGATGGCCCGCATGCCTCCGGTGGCGATGGCGCTGCGGGCGATCACATTGCCCTTGCCGAACACCGTGCCCCGCGTATCGTCAGCGCTGTGCTCGAGGTCCGTGCCCGCCATCACCATGCCCGGATTGAACGTGAGGTTGGGCACCGCCGACAGCGCCTTGCGCCATTCATCCAGGATTCGCGAGATTTCCAGCGCGGCGCCATAGCCCACATCGTCCCGAAAAATCTGGGACGAATGCGCCGCTTTCCCGGTCACCGTGAGTGTCCAGCGACTGGAGCTGCGCCGCGCCGTGACGGCGGTGCGGGGGTCACTGTCGCCATCTTCAAAGCCGAGGGCGATGTCGGCCCAGTCCCCCGCCGCCAGCAATTCCCGATTGGCAAGGGCCAGGGGCGCGCCCCGGGATTCCTCGTCACCGGTGAGAACCACCCAGAGCTGGAGTTCGTCAAGCACGCCGGCGGCGGCGAGGGCCTTCGCCGCCTCGAGGATGATGACATTGCCGCCCTTCATGTCGCTGATGCCCGGCCCCCGGGCGTAGCGCTCATCGATGCGTTCGAAGCGCTGAAACGCACTGTCGGGGGCAAATACGGTGTCGAGGTGGCCGATCAGCAAAATCCGCGGGCCGCGACGACCGTAGCGTGCTACCAGATGTCCTCCGCGCCCAAAGGATTCTCCGTCGATCCACCGCGTGGTGAACCCTAGCTCATCGAAGGCGTCGCGGAACAACTGGCCCACGGCACGAACGCCTTCCCTGTTGAGGGTACCGCTGTTGATGTTCACCGCCTCCTCGAGCAACTTGAGGGCATCACCGCCGTTGAGGTGAATCGCCGCGCGGATTGCTTCCTCCGTCTCGTCAAGGGCCGAAGCCGGTGACACGACGAACGCGGCCAACAGCAGGCTGATGAAGCACCGATAAAGCATTACACTCGTTCCTTTCCGCCAGGGCTCAGATTCGCCCATGGTGCCGTCAGGACGGACCAATGACAAACCTTGCGCCGCAGATTTCGCCCCAGGCCCGCCCGTCTCCGGAACTCCTCGCGGCGCTGGAGGCCATTCTTCCGGCGGACCGCATCATCACGGACCCGGGATCGCTGCGCCCCTTCGAGTGCGACGGCCTGATGCTCTATCGCGAAATGCCCCTGGTGGCCGTGATGCCTCAGACCATCGAGCAGGTGCAGGCCATCGTCGGGGTCGGCAACAATCTGGGAGTGCCCGTTGTTGCTCGCGGTGCCGCGACGGGCCTCTGTGCCGGCGCCATGCCGCACCCCGACGGCATACTCCTGAACCTCGCCGCCCTCGACCAGATTCTGGAGGTGGACGCGAACAATGGCCTCGCCCGAGTGCAACCGGGTGTTTCCAACCTGAGCATATCCGAGGCGGCTGCCAGCCACGGACTGTTTTACGCACCGGACCCCTCCTCCCAGATCATCTGCAGCATCGGCGGCAATGTCGCGGAAAACTCCGGCGGGGTTCACTGCCTGAAGTACGGGCTAACGGTGCACA
>CAXBBA010000314.1:0-3817 GCA_963973805.1 uncultured Halieaceae bacterium
TTCATGGACACATTTTTAAGAATGCCGGCACCACCTTCGACTGGAGCCTGGAGCGTTGCTTTGGTGAGGGCTTTGTAGACCATCGCGATGACAAGACCATGCGCGAGCGCCGCGCCCGGTACCTCGCTGAGCTGGTCCGCGAAACACCGCAGCTGAGAGCGCTTTCGAGCCATCACCTGTGTTCCCCGCGTCCCGAGATGGACGACGTGACCTTCCACCCCGTGTATTTTCTGCGCCACCCCATCGAGCGCATCGCCTCCGTGTACGCCTTCGAACGTCGCCAGGACGCCGACACGCGGGGCGCCCGGGCGGCCAAGGAAAAGGACTTCCAGGAATACGTGCGCTGGCGGTTCCAGAACAACGTGCCCGGCACGATCCGTGACTACCAGACCTGCAATATCACCGGTTGTCATGACAGCAAGACCAAGCAGGCACCCGTCAGTTGGCTGCGCCGGGGGATCAATCAGCTCGCCGCCATCGATTGCGTGGGTGTGGTGGATCGCTATGACGAGAGCATGGTGGTGTTTGAGGCAAAGCTGCGCGCCGATTTTCCCGATATCGATCTGGCCTACCGGGCGCAGAACGTTACGAATCCCAGGAGCGAGGTCACGCTGGAGACGCGGGTGAACGATACGCTGGAGCGCCTGGGTGACCTCGCCGTCGAGGTGATCCGCCTCAACAGCTATGACCTGGCCCTCTATCGCCAGGCCAATCAGAAACTCGACGCCGCCCTGGCGGAGCTACCCGACGCCGAGCAGTCCCTGGAGGACTTTCGCAAGCGCTGCCAGAAACTCAATGCCCGGCGACTGCGCCTGTGGTGAAGCCCGTCCCGCGCCGCCCCGTACTGCTCCATCTTCACCTGTTCAAGAACGCAGGGACCACCTTCGACTGGTCCTTGGAGCGCCATTTTGGGCACGCGTTCTGTGAACACCGCGATGATGCCGCGATGCGCGGCCAGCCGGGCTACCTCCGCAGGTGCCTCGAGGCGGACAGCGACCTGCGATCCCTGTCCAGTCACTGGTTGCCAATGCCGGTGTTGCCCAGCGAGGTCGTGGAACCGCACACGGTGGTGCTGCTGCGGGACCCCATAGAACGCATGGCTTCGGTCTACGCCTTTGAGCGGCGTCAGGCGGTGGAGCACGCGGGCACCGAACGCGCCCGGGCCCTGGATTTTCAAGACTATGTGCGCTGGCGCCTGGAGCCGGGCACGGGGCCGGTGATACGCAATTACCAGATGCGCATGCTGGCCGGGAACCACCCGGGGCCGGACAACGACGCGCAGCTCGAGGTGGCGCGATCAACGCTGAGACGAGAGGTGCATGGGGGGCTCGTGCATCGCTACGACGAGTCCATGTGCCTGCTGGAACACGAACTGGGGGAAGCCTTTCCCGGTCTTGATCTCGCGTATCGTCGCCAGAACGTGAGTAACCCCGGCGACGGGCGCAGCGCGGCGGAGCGGCGGCGCGCTGTCGAAGAGCAGCTCGGCGACCTGCGCGATGCGGCGCTCGCCGCCAACGCCCGCGATCTGGCGTTGCTGGAAGATGCGGAGTCCGCCTTTGCCCAGCGCTGGCAGGCATTGCCCCGCCGCGAGGAGCGTCTCGCGGCGTTCCGCGCCCGTTGCGATGCGCTGGCAGCCCGGTATGACCGTGCATAGCGATACCGTGCATCGCCACGACGAGTTTCTTCGCGCCGCGCATTATTTCGCCGATGGCTGGCCCCTCGACTCCCTGCTGGTCATGCGCAATCCATCGCTGCGCCGGGATCTGCGGCAGCTGCGGCGCGACGGCTACAACGCCATCATCGTGGTCGTGCCCTGGCGCGGCTTCCAGGTGAGTCAGGCGCCCATTGACTATGACCCCTTCTATGGGAATCAGCTTCGCCTGGTGCTCGACGAGGCGCGGGGGCAGGGGCTGGCGGTGCTTCTGCGCGTCGCCTACAGCCACCAGATTCTCCACGGGCCCTCCGTCGGACCTATCCGCCGCACCCAGGCGATGCTGGTGGAGCCGGAGCTGCGCGCGGCGTGGATGGATTACCACCGCGAGGTACATGCTATCGCAGCGTCTTATTCCTGCTGTCGTGGCACCTTTCTGTCCTGGGAGGAACTCTGGCATGCCTATACGCATTTCCAGAGCCAGTCCCTGAAGGAGCGCCAGCAGGCCGCGACGGCGCTGGGCTACGATCGCTTCGAAGAGGGGGGGGGCGCATTCCCGCCCGTGATCCCCGAACCGGGGGCGCCGGGCTCGGCCCGCTACCATCGCTTTGTGAACCATCACATGGTGCAGCTGTTCGAAGAGGTGCGCAGCCACTGCCCCCTGCTGGGCGTCGAATACCGCGTGGATCGCGACGCCGTGGTGGAAGGGGATGAGACCCGCTGGGTGGAGAACCCGCGGTTTCTGGACTGGGAACCGGCGCGCTACAGCTACTGGGCACCGTTCATGTATGCCGAGAACATCGGCGAGACCCTGAATGCGCCGCGCGCCCTCGCATCGCTGGGCACCATGCTCGACGAGACCGGTGTCAACGGGGCGTACCCGGGGCAGGTGTTGGAGCAGTTCAACTTTATTGAGAACACCCGGGAATACCAAGGGCGCCACGCGAAGATCGATGACGCGGCGATCGGGGACTTTCTCGCGGGAGCGGCCCCGTTACTGGTGGAGCGCTGTGGCGGCTATGGCATCTGGGCGCCGCGGGATTATCGCTGCAACGTGCTGTACAACAGCGCCTTCCTCGATGGAGCCCGCGGCTGGGATCTCGACGCGGCCTCCCGGGTGGACGATCAAGGCGTGACCCTCAATGGCGGGGCCACGCTGCAGCAGCAACTGGAACCCCGCATCGCGTGGATTCCCCGCATGCACCCCTTCGAGAGTTTGCGCCTGGAGCTGCGCGTTCGCCCCGGCCTGCTGCCCCGGGGCCGGCGTCTGCGAGCGCGCCTCAACGGCGGGGAGTGGGCGACGCTGGAACGCGAGGGCCGGGGCCTGCTCGGGGCTCAGGTGCCCATAGACTTTGACGGGATTCCCGCCGATGGGCTGCGCTTTGAACTGGAGAACCAGGGCAGGGGCGTCACGGTGCAGCGCGTGCAGCTCTATCACCTTAGCTACGCCATGGGCCTGCGGGATCACGACGGCAGGGCGGGGCCTTTCCTGCCGGCCCTGCGCCGCTTCAACGCGGCGTTGCGCAAGCTCGATGCCGGGGTCCGGGGTCAGCGGAGTCAGAGATAGAGCGCACCGTAGGGCGTCCGGGACAGTGCGGCGGCGTCGCGGCGCAGGCGCTCGATGATTTGCTGGCGATCCCGTGCTGCGATGGCCTCGATCTTCCGGGGATTGAGATCGACCAGCTGGCGGCGCTGCTGCCCGTCCACGGCGTGGGCCTCGACCACCGCATCGGCGGCCACATCGTCGAGTTCCGGGAGCCACCGGGCCAGCTGCGCGAGCGTCGCAGGGGTTTCGTTGACCAGCTCCTCGTAGTACACCACGATGGAGCGGTCCAGGTGCCGGCGGGCGTGCAGGTGCATCTGGAGCCAGGCGCACCAGCGATCGGCGGCCTCGGACCAGTCGAGGCCATTGCGCCGGTGCAGGCCCTCGCAGGTGGCGAGGGGATCCCGCAGCAGCAGGATGTGCCAGGCGGGGCGAAAGTGCGCTTCGAGCTGCTCGATGCGGCACAGGTGGGGAGGGCTCTTCTCGAGGAGCACGGGCCGGGCAAGGTCCCAGTAGCCGTGCCACACCTCGCTGATGCGCGCCCAGGGGAATTCCCGCTCGGGGTTCCAGGGCTCGCGACGCATCTCGTCGCGCAGCTCGGGCAGCTTCTGACCCTCGTCGGG
>CAXBBA010000315.1:0-3816 GCA_963973805.1 uncultured Halieaceae bacterium
TTTCGCGTGGCGCTTGAGGATGGCGAAAATGATGTCCTGCTTGCGCGAGCGGGCGAGGTTTTCCAGGCCGATGCTCGATGCGATGTCGATGAGCTCCTGGGTGGACTTGCGTTTCAGGTCCGTCAGATTCATCGGTTCGCCTTTGGGGCCGTCATGGTTATTGTTGTTTTGGCGCTGCTGGCGCGGTTTGCGGCCGCGGCGGTTTCCGCCGTTGCCATTGCCATTGCCGCCGTTGCCGCCCTGAGAGGCGTCGTCGCCGGACTCAGAAGCGCCTTTTGCCTCGGCGCCGGAAGAGTCCGCCGCGCCCTTGGCGTCGGCAGTGGCTTCCGGTGCTGCGGTTTGGGCAGTCTGGTTGTCGTCAGCGGTGGCTTCGACCACGGCGTTGTCGGCCGTGGAATCATCGGATTGGGGTTGGGGTGAACTAGACAAGATCAATACGCCCGAGAGAAATGGTTAGAAAAAGTCGTTTGAAACTGCCATGGGCTCTGCGCTCTCTGTGCAACATGCACGGGCAGTACAAGGAACGACCGGGTGGCCTACGTGATTGACGGAGCTCTAATGCAACCAGGGCAACGAATCAGAGGGAGGCGGAGTTATTCTTCACGCACGGGGCCGCGCGTCAGGGTGAAAGTAGCATGACCCCGGAGGCAGGTCCATAGCCTGTCGTCGATTTTTTGCAGGGCCGTCAGAGGCTTGCTGAGGGGGCTGGGGCCAGGGAACGGGCTTTGCCCGGTGAGTTGCAAAGGGGATTGCACCACCGGCGCACTGGGCGCCGGGGTGCGGGGTGTTCAAATCAGGCGACGGCTTCGTCGAGGAACTCAACGAGCTGGGTCTTGGACAGGGCGCCGACTTTGGTCGCTTCGGCGTTGCCGTCCTTGAACAGGATCAGCGTGGGAATACCGCGAATACCAAATTTTCCGGGAACTTCCGGGTTGGCATCCACGTCTACCTTGCAGATCTTTACTTTGCCTGCGTATTCGCCGGCAATTTCGTCCAGGATCGGCGCGATCATTTTGCAGGGACCGCACCACTCGGCCCAGAAGTCCACCAGTACGGGAACATCGCTGGACAGTACGTCCTGCTCGAAGCTGGAATCGCTGACGTGCACAATGGCGTCACTCATGTTGGTTTCTCCTTGAATGATGAGAGGGATTTCTCGTGATTCTAGCGCTTAGATGGGGACGGAGACGAGTAATTCAAGAAACTGGTTGCCGGGCAGACCCCCGGCGAGGTGCAAGAGACTGATCATGAACAAAAAAACAACAATGCGAGTCCTCATAATTCTGCTGCTGGTGGCGGGTATCGCCGCCTTCTGGTACTTCGATCTGCAGGCGCTGCTGTCCTTCGACGAGCTCCGCCAGCGCAGCGATGACCTGCAGTCCCTGGCAACGGAGCGCCCCCTGGCGTCGGCGCTGGCCTTCTTTCTGCTCTATGTGGCGGTGACGGGGCTGTCCCTGCCGGGGGCGGCAATCATGACCCTGGCCGGCGGGGCGATCTTCGGCTTCGCCACGGCCCTGGTGCTGGTGTCCTTCGCCAGCAGCATCGGCGCGACGCTGGCGTTTCTGGTGTCGCGGCTGCTGCTGCGGGACTGGGTGCAGACGCGCTTCGGGCGCCAGCTCACTTCGCTGAACGAGGGTTTCGCCCGCGACGGCGCCTTCTATCTGTTCTCGCTGCGCCTGGTGCCGGTGTTCCCCTTCTTCGTGATCAACCTGATGTCGGGCCTGCTGCCCATTCGCAGCTGGCGTTTCTACTGGGTGTCCCAGCTGGGCATGCTGCCGGCGACCGCGGTGTACGTGAACGCGGGCACGCAGCTGGGCCAGCTCGAAAGCCCCGCGGGCATCCTGTCCCCCGCGCTGCTGGGCTCCTTTGTGCTGCTGGCGATCTTCCCCTTCATCGCCCGGGCGGTGCTGGCCCGCGTGAAGGCGCGGCGACGCCTCGCGGCCTGGGATCGTCCCCCAAGCTTCGATACCAACCTGGTGGTGATCGGTGCGGGCTCGGCGGGCCTGGTCTCGGCGCTGATCGCGGCGACGCTCAAGGCCAAAGTCACGCTCATCGAGCGCCACAGGATGGGCGGAGACTGCCTGAATACGGGCTGCGTGCCCAGCAAGGCGATCCTGCGCAGCGGCCACCTTGCGCAGGAGATGCGCCGCGCCGAGGAGTTCGGTCTGGCGCCGGTACAGGTCTCGGCGCGCTTTCCCAAGGTTATGGAGCGGGTGCAGGCGAAGATCGCCGCCATCGAACCCCACGACTCGGTGGAGCGCTTTACCTCGCTGGGTGTGGACTGCGTGAGTGGTGACGCGCGCATCGTGTCGCCCTGGGAGGTCGAGGTGAACGGCGAGCGCATTCGCACCCGCCACATCGTGATCGCCAGCGGCGCCCGGGCGCGGGTGCCCGATATTCCCGGCCTCGACGATCTGGACTACCTCACCTCGGACACGCTCTGGGACATCCGTGAGCAGCCCCGGCGCCTGCTGGTGGTGGGCGCGGGCCCCATCGGCTGCGAGCTCGCCCAGGCCATGGCGAACCTGGGCAGCCAGGTCACGCTCATCACCCATGCGCCGCGCATCATGCCCCGCGAAGACGAGGATGCGTCGAGCATCGTGCACGGGCGCCTCGAGAAAGAGGGCGTGCGCATTCTCAACCACTGCGAGCCCTTGAGCTTTGGCCGCGACGGCGACGGCCAGGTGGCGCACTGCCGCCACGCGGGCGAAGAGATCACGCTGGCGTTCGATCGCGTGCTCCTCGCCGTGGGCCGCACGCCCAACATCGAAGGCCTGGGCCTTGAGGAGCTGGGCATCCGCACCACGGGGCGCGGCACCATCGAGGCGGACGACTACCTGCAGACCGACATCCCCACGATCTTTGCCTGCGGCGATATCGTCGGCCCCTACCAGTTCACCCACACCGCGAGCCACCAGGCCTGGTATGCCACGGTGAATGCGCTGCTGGGGCACCTCAAACGGTTCCGCGTGGATTACTCCGTGATCCCCTGGGCGACCTTCACCCATCCCGAGGTGGCCCGCGTGGGCCTCAGCGAAGATGAGGCCAAAGCCAAGGGCGTTGCCTACGACGTGACGCGCTATGGCATCGACGATCTGGATCGCGCCATCGCCGACAGCGAAGACGAGGGCTTCGTGAAGGTACTCACGGTGCCCGGGCGGGACCGCATTCTCGGCGCCACCATCGTCAGCGCCCGCGCCGGCGATCTGCTGCCGGAATTCGTGCTGGCCATGAAGCACGGCCTGGGTCTGAACAAGATTCTCGGCACGATCCACATCTATCCGACCATGAGCGAGGCGAACCGTTTTCTCGCCAGCGAATGGCGCAAGGCGCGCAAGCCCGAGCGGGTGCTGAGCTGGCTCGAGCGCTATCACCGCTGGCGTCGGGGCTGAGTCCTTGGAGGACGAGGTGACTGGCGAAGAGGCTCCGTGGCTGGTGTACCTGCTGCGCTGCGCCGACGGCACGCTGTACACCGGGGTGACCCGGGATATGCAGCGGCGCCTGCGCCAGCACAACGGCGAGATCGTGGGCGGCGCCAGCTACACGCGGGCGCGACGGCCCGTAGAGGTGCTGGCGGCGTTTGCCTGTGGGGACCGCTCCACGGCCCAGCGCCACGAGGCGGCGATCAAGAAGCTGCCGCGGCGGCAAAAGCTCAGTCTGGCGACGTCAGGGCTTCCAGCGCTTCCTGCTGACTGAGCCAGTCCTGTTCCAGGGCATCGAGGGACTGGCGCAGGTTGCCCTGGTCCCGCAGCAGTTCCGTCAGCTCATCCTTGCGCGCATCGTCGTAGAGCGTGCCATCACCCAGCTGCTCTTCGA
>CAXBBA010000316.1:0-3812 GCA_963973805.1 uncultured Halieaceae bacterium
GAGGCCAGCGTATCTCCCCGGTAGCCCTTGTAGGCCCTGCCATCGAAGAAAAATTCGAGCTGCTGCGTGGTATCAACCCGGGCCCCGGGCAGGCGATGAGGTACCGCTTTCATTCCTCGCCCTCCAGTTGGGGTCTGGGTTCGTCAAAGCGGTAGACCGCGAGAATGTCGTGGGTCACCGTATGGCGGGCCACGTTGAACCACTGCCGACAGCCGTATGTGTGGCGCCAACGCTCGTAGTGAATGCCCTTCGGGTTCTTGCGTTGAAAGAGATAGGCGGTCCATTCCTCGTCGGACACGGATTCGGGCCTGGATGGGCGCTCCAAATGAGATTCACCGCCACAGGAAAACTCATCTTCCGTGCGCACACCGCACCAGGGGCAGTCGATCTTCAACATCAGTGCGCAACTCCCGCAGCGGCGCCTTCGTCGATGAGGCGCCCGCTGACAAAACGGTCGAGGGAAAATGGCTCCACGAGGGGATGGGGTCGGTCGTGGGCAATGGTGTAGGCCAGCGTATCGCCCCCCGCCGGAATCGCCTTGTAGCCGCCGGTTCCCCAACCCGTGCTGATGTAGAAACCGGTTACGGGCGTCTTCGACACGATGGGACTGGCGTCCGGTGCGATGTCGACGATGCCCCCCCACTGGCGCATCAGGCGCATGCGCGACAGCGTGGGATAGAGCTCCAGCGCCGCATTCAGCACGGCCTCCGTACTCGGCAGGTTGCCCCGCTGACCGTAGGAATTGTAGGCGTCTGCTCCGCCACCGATGATCATCTCGCCACGATCGGACTGGGACACGTAGCAGTGCACCGTCGGCGACATGACCACCTTGTCCATGTGCGGCTTCACCGGCTCGCTGACCATCGCCTGGAGACACATGCTGCTGATGGGCAGATCCAGCCCCGCCATCTTCGCGACCACAGTGCTGTGCCCCGCCACGGCCATGCCCACCTTGTCCGTGCGAATGTCTCCCAGATTCGTGTTCACCCCCCGGATGCTGCCCCCGCTCACATCGAGGCCCGTGACTTCACAGTTCTGGATAATGTCGACGCCCAGCTTGTCCGCTGCTCGCGCATAGGCCCAGGCCACCGCATCGTGCCGGGAGATACCACCGCGACGCTGGATAAAACCACCGTGGACCGGGTAGCGAGCACTCTTGCTCATATTCAGGATCGGGACTTCCTGGGCGATCTGATCCCGATCCAGGATCTCGGAATCCACCCCCTGCACGCTGATTGCCGTCGCCCAGCGCCGAAACACTTCCATCTCGTGGCGACTGAAAGCGAGGCTGATGATGCCCATCTGACTGAACATGATGTTGTAGTTCAGGTCCCGCCCCATACGTTCAAACAGCTTCAGGGAATGCTCATAGAAGCGCGTGGACTCGGGGTAGAAGTAGTTCGATCGACTGACAGAGGTGTTACGCCCCGTGTTGCCACCGCCAATCCATCCCTTCTCGAGCACGGCGACATTCGTGATCCCATGCTGGCTGGCCAGGTGCCAGGCCGTGGCCAGGCCGTGACCGCCCCCGCCGATGATGACCACGTCGTAGTGGGACCGGGGCCGAGGGGAACGCCAGGACTGGGGCCAGTGGCGGTGCCCCGTCACGGCATTCCCAAGCAGACTGAACGCGGAATATTTTATCATTCTGCTCCTCTTGAAAAGCCGGCGCGGCGGTGATTTGAGCTGACCGAATTATGTTTTGCAGAACAAATTAAATCAAGCGGCTTACATTGTGGCCAGGGGGCCTCAAGCCAAACACAGGCGTGCATCGGGTGCAGAGGCCTACTCGGTCAGAATGCGCGTGCCCATACGGGCGTAGAAATCGCCGAGGTGATTCAGGTTCTTTACCGTCAGATCGCCCACGTAGCTTTGGTGAAAGGTGCGATAGCCTGCAAACCCCAGAACGATGGAGTTCACCAGAAAGTTGTAACGATGTTTGAACTCCCGCGCACTCAGCTCGGGTACCAGTGGCTTGAGAATGCGCGCAAAGCGTTGTAGCGAAGCTCCGGCGGAATCGCTCAAAATAGCGTGCACCTTAGCGTTGGCATCGAAGTCCATGCGCGCGATGGTGCGTACGGCGGCGTAGCCCCACTCGTGCTCCTCAATGATCTGCACGTAAGCGCCGGTGAACACCCGCATCACCCGCTCGACCGTGGGGTCTTTTGTGGCGGCGTCGCTTTCCAGAGCTGCCAGGTCTCCCTCCCGTACCTCGTCGAAGGCCTTCTGGATGAAGTCGTTGACCGCCTTGATCAAGCCCATCTTCGAGCCGAAGTGGTAATGCAGTGCCGAGTTGTTGCGGGCACCCGCCTCGCGATTGATCATACGAAGGGGAACGGAGTCCACTCCGTGCTCCGCAAACAGCGTGATGGCAGCGAGAATCAGTTGCTGCTTTGCACGATCTGCGGCTGAGAGCGTCGGTTCCATGGGCATTGTCCGCTGAGTTTCAGAGCGCGCAGTCTACCGAAATCGTGTGCCTGCGGTCGTTGGTGCGGGGTGCCTCATATCGCTCTGCTATGGTCCTCGGCGTAAGAGTTTTATGGGTGTGGACTTCCCACAGTGCTCTGAACGCTTTGGTCCCATTCGGCGTCCGTGATTATGGCCTCCGACCTTGGTCTTAGTTCAGAGGCTATTTTATAAATCTCTGCTGATGTCTTATCCATATCCATCGTGGCTGCAACCCTGTCGTGGAGTCCCGGTGAATTGTTGCTGGGCGAAATCGCGCTGCACATTCTCTCTAAGGCGAGTAGATATAGGATATTTACATTGTTGCCTTTGTCCTCGTCGATGGCGACTTGATTGGTATGCAGCAGGGGGAAGTCGATTGCATCAGGTAGGCACACTGGCTGCCCGCCCCACAGTTGTGCGCGTTGATGCATGACGCTCAATCGGCAGTGTTTGACGTTCCCGGAAGCTTCGGCGCGTCAGGGAATATCCACGCGGCAATAGGACGGCTGGGTGCCGGCAAGAGCGAGGGGCGCCGTGAGCGGCGCGTTGTCGTTCTGACAGACGTTGACGTCGACCCGGCCAATGCCGGGGACCACCACGCCACCCGGCTCCATGCCCTTGCAGGTATAGCCGGTGAAACAATTAGGCCAGCTTCCAGCGCTGGGATTATTGTGCTGGATCGGCGCGTTGCAGCAGCAGCCGGCCTCGCCTGTGCAGGTGTAGGTGGCGCCGGCGTATGTGACCGTGGTGGTCGTGCCCTGTGGTACGCAGCCGCCGAGCAGTAGCACGACCACCGCGACCGTCGGTACGCGCATGATATTCGACATAGTGAACCCTCCCGCCCACTGTATAGATAGTTGTATAGACGAGAATGGTGGCTTCCGCCAGCGGCCAGTCGAGGCGCTTCGCCAAGTCGTCTTTGAGGGGCTCGGTGTTTCGGCCAGGCAAGAGCATGCCCTTCACGGGCTGATTCCTGGTGAATGGGTGCGGGTGGCCTAACGACAGCTCTTGCTAGAACCCATTCCTAGCAAAGCTGCACCGTTTTTCTTACGAAGAGCCAAAGCGCGCTACAGACCAGGAGTACTCCAAACCAGAACACACCTTTCTCAGAACTCGGATCTAAGTGGAGTTCTAAATAAGTGCTTTCAGCAATGAATCTGACGCTAGCGGCAAGCTGAAGTAAGCGGGGGTATCCAATTAGCGACACACCTAAACCGAAAGCTGACCAAATGAAATTTGCTTCAAAGCTCGGATTTAGAAGCCGGTTCAACCAGCTCAGCGCAATCGCCTTCAGAGTTAGCTGATCATTCACATACTGAACTGACCTCGATCGCTTTACGGTGGGATAGCCGCACGCATCGCAC
>CAXBBA010000317.1:0-3806 GCA_963973805.1 uncultured Halieaceae bacterium
GGCCGATGAGTAGAAGGAGCAGGCCTGCAAGCAGTAGCAGGTGGGGACGGCCCTTTTCGAGGCGGTAACGCCATTGGTTCAGCATGAATTCAGACTGCGCTTGTTGTAGTAGTCAATCGTCCGGGGTCAGAGGTTACTACTGAGGCAGGCGCCGGGTCACGCCCGCCGCGCGGGTTATTGAAGTCGCAGCTCATAGTCCAGCGAGTCCCAGTTGTAGCACCAGCGCTGGTCCGAGCAGCGCCCTACGGTCAGGGTGTAGTCTCCCGGGGGCAGATCGATCGTCGCCGTTTCGTCCGTCGACAGCAGTAGCTGCTTGTCGGCGTCAAAGAGTTCGACGTAGAGAGCCCAGTTGCTGTAGCGGGTCTGCGCGGTCAGCTGGTAGGAGCCCCCAGCGCTGATGCGCAGCTCGGTACTGTCCCGGTCGTCGCTGTTCTCGATGGCGCCGCGAAGCCCCTGGGCAAGGGGTTGATCGCCGTCCTCCAGCGGTTCATGCAGGTCCAGGATCGGGGCGCGCACGAGTTCTACGCTGTAGCTGAACTCCCGGCGACTGCCGTCGGGAAAGGACACGTTGGACACGGTGACCTGGTAGTGGCGGTCGTACTCGAACACGGGAACGATCCACGACAGGGCGCCGTGGAGTCTGCCGTAACCCCGCCCGCTGTCGTTATAGAGGTCGGTCACCGCGACGGTTTCGCCACTGACGGTGTCGACGATGGTGACGGCGGCGGAGCTGAAGTAGGGGTGCTCCGGAGTCCACGCGCTGTCCGCAACGATGTGGAAGCTCCAGGGAGTCGGCTCCGCCATCGAGTCCGACAGCAGTGCGTAGGGGTAGGCACCGAAGGGGAAGGCTACGAAGTCCCGGGGCAGAGGCTCGGGGCTGACGCTCCGGCCAAAGTCGAAGACCTTCTGCGCTGCGAAGCCATGGGTGGCTCCGTAATTCAAAAAGCCAAGTTCGGGGTTGAGGATGTGGCGTCGGTGACCCACGGCCATGAGATCAGCGATGTTGTTCCTGTCGTCGGCCCAGCCAAGAATATGCACGGTCGGGTCGTTCTCGTCGGAACCGTAATGAAGATTCGATGTGCTCGCGCCATCGTAGGCGAGCTGGGAATAGCAATCGTGCTCGGGCTGGGGAAAGTGGCCCACGTAACCGTCATTGGCCAGCTGCACCAGCGCGGCCGCCTGGGTTTGACTGTCGAAGCTGGCCAGGTAGCTCACCGGAGGCAGGTCATGGAGGTTGCGCAGGGCGTTCAGGGTATCGAGGGCCTGGTTCCGGGCCCACTCCGTGAGTTCGCCGCCGTCGCAGTTTTCGGCGTCGGGTAGCCGTTGGTACAGCCGTGATTCTTCGGGAAAGTTTCTCCGGTAGTTTCCATCCCGCATCGTGCGCACGGCGTCGGTCCAGAATTCCTCATCGCCGATGACGGTGCCGAAGGTGGGGCGGAGGTAGAACGTGTCGTCGGACTCGAGCACCGCCATGAACGGGGTGCCGGGGAAGCCCCGGGTACTGAGCTCGCAATCCTCGATGCTTCCGCCACAGAAATAGCGATGGGACTTCTGCCAGCCGGTGAAACGCTGCCCCGGGGGTGCAATGGCCGTGAAGGTTTCGGCGAACTCCGTGTCGTCGACGGACAGAGTGCAGGGTTGCTCTGCCGTGCAGCGATAGGTGCCGGACAGGCTTTCCACCGCTGCCCCTTCGGGTACCGTGATCTCTATGCGGCAGGCGGCGAGGAGCACGGGGAACACTAGAGCCAGGCTTGCCCGGAACGGTTTTTCCATGCGCTGTTTCTGTTTCTGAGCAGGCATCAGTCGGGAAAGCGCTCTTTGCACTGGCGTACGATGTCCTTGACCCCATCCACCGTGGACGGCTGCAGTGCTTCGGTCATTTTTTCGACGCAGTCCGTCCGCTGTTCCGATGGATCGGGACCCAGAAGATACATGCCCAGGGCCGTCGCTCCGGCGGTGAGTAACATGGTGAGCAGGATGGCGAATGCGGGCACTAGCGTCCCTCCTCTATGCAGATAGTCTGGCCCTGGTATTCGGCGCAGCGGGTTCGCGTGGTCGCATCAGCGACGATGGGGGTGGAATCCACTGTCGTGGGGGTGGTCGGGGCATCGCGGATGCAAAACACCTCGCCGCGGTAGGTGGAGCATTTCTCCTCGACACCACCGGGCAGTTCGTTTTTCACCAGCACCGTGGGATCTCCCGCGGGAGCATAGAACGCCAGCAGTTTCTGCATGGCATCCGGGCCGAGGAGGAAGATGCCCACCGCAGCGATCACCTCCAGGGCAATGACTGCGGCGGCGACAATGCCAATTCGTCGAAGCCAGCGCATCGTGTTCTCAGGTCTCCATCTCGGTCTTCGTGCCCCCGGGCAAGTATAGCGGGGACAGGCGCGATGGGTCCGTCGCCAAAATCAGGGAGTTGGCGACGGAGGAAAGTCCGTCATCATCTCGCGGGCCACTTTGGAGGCCCGGTTGTCCTTGTCCTTGTGCGACGAGAGCTTCTCGAGGCGACCTTCGGCCAGGCTGCGCCAGACGATGTTCCGCGTGCTGGCATCAATGACGTCGATAATCACTGTGCCTTCGCGATAGGTGCTTACGCTGGGACCGCTGCTGTAGCCGAGGCTGACCGCGGAGCCGTAGCTTCCCACGCCCACGCCACCATGCATGCCGGCGGAGGGGTAGCCCGCAATGCTGTTCACCTTCATCTTCTCTTCCCGGGATACGCTGTAGTTGACCAGGAAGTCCGGTGTGCCCCGGGAGACCTCGCGGTAGTCGCGCTGCTCCAGCTCCCGGTTCACGTAGTGCCGGATGCGCGTATCAGAGCTGTTGTACTGGCGGTATTCGGAGGTCTTCGAGGGGTAAACGTCGTCGTACCAGCGATAGGTTTTCAGCGCGGTGAAGTCGAAGGTGGGGTCGTGGTCGACGATCAGCAGCGGCTGGCTGCCGCAGGCGCCGAGCAGGAGTGTCAGGACAGGGAGGAGGCAGCGGCCGAATCGGGGCATGGGGACGTTCCGTTCCTTGGGGGAGGGGACAAGTGTACCCCCAAGGCTGCGCCGGAACGAAAAACGGCAGCCTGAGCTGCCGTTCAAAAGCTATGCCGGGGCGGTTCAGGCGGCCGCTTTTTCTTCTTCTTCGGGTACTTCGCTGGTTTCGAGCTCCGCGACCCTGGCTTCGAGTTCCTTGACCTGCTGCTCCATCGCAAGCTTTTCTTTCTTCGCCTGGTTCAGGGATTTCTGCAGTGCATCGTTGGCCTTGGTCTTCTCGGCGAGCTTCTTCTTGTTCGCATCGAGATTCTTGCGCATGCGAGCGGGATCGTACTGGGTGAGGGTCTTGTTCTCTTCCTTCACTTCGGCCATCTCGCGCTGGATCGTCTTCAGGCGCTTCTTCAGCTCCGTGATCTCGGCGAGTTGCTTTTCGGAGCGGTTGGTCAATTCCCGGACCTGCTGCTCAGCTCGCTCGTTGGCGGTGACTTTGCTGGACAGGTTCTTGATGTTCTCAAGCTGCTTGTCGATGGTGGCCTGCATTTCCGACTTCAGCGCAGCCTTTTCGGCGACAAGGCGTTCAATCTCGGCGGATTTCGCGTCGAGTTGTTCCTGGTATTGAGCGCGGAGGTTTTCCTCCAGTTCCATGATCTTTTCGAGTCGGTTTGCAGTCAGCATAGTCGTATCTGTGGGTTCCTTGTGTCCGTGTAGTTAATGCAGTTGATGCAGTTGAGTTTGGGCCTGGTGGAGCAGAGAGATCGTTCTCAAACCGGGGAGGTGGTACAGCCGGCTTCGCCAAACAACAAGAGGGGCAGCCCTTGCTGCC
>CAXBBA010000318.1:0-3787 GCA_963973805.1 uncultured Halieaceae bacterium
GTTCGAGGGCAGGCCCGCGCCCATCGCGCCCTAGCCTGCACCGTCGCGGGGGACCTGCACCAGGACCCAGGGCTCCGCCACCACCGCCCAGAGTTCGGCACCAGCGCTGAGCCACTCCCGGGCCTGGTCGTCGGAAACGCCGGCGACCTCACCCGCTGCCGTCCAGCTTTCGAATGCTTCCCGGTCATCCCGGGCAAGGGCCACGGCGACGCCCACCAGGTCCAGCCCCGAATCCACCAGCACCAGATGTCCGCCCGCGAAGTAGCGCTGCAGCTCCGTAAAACTGATGCGTGCCGTCTGCGCGTGGAAATCCGCCCGCAGCTGCTCCTCGGGTGTCGAAGTTCCCGCCTTGCGCGACTCAGCCATAGCGGGTATCGGCCACAAAGGGATTGGTCTGGCGCTCCTGACCGAAGGTGGAAGTCGGACCATGGCCCGGAATGAAGGTGATGTCATCGCCGAGGGGGAACAGCGTGTCGCGAATGCTCGCGATCAGCTGGTCGTGGTTGCCCATGGGGAAATCCGTGCGGCCGATGGAGCCCTGGAACAGCACATCCCCGACCCAGGCCAGACGCTGCTCCGCGTGCAGGAAGACCACGTGCCCCGGCGTGTGCCCCGGGCAGTGAAACACCTGCAGGGTCTGTTCGCCGACGGTCACCGTGTCCCCCGCCACCAGCCAGCGATCCGGCTCGAAGGGGTCCGCGGGAGGGAAGTTCGCCATGCGACACCACTCGGGCAGCTTGACGATCCAGAAACGGTCGCCCTCGTGGGGCCCTTCAATGGGAACACCCAGTTCATCGCGCAGCAGCGCTGATGCGGCGCAGTGGTCCATGTGACCGTGGGTGAGAATGATCTTCTCGACCTCGGCACCCAGCTGCTCCACGGCGGCAAGAATCTTGTCGCGATCCCCGCCCGGGTCGACGATCGCCGCCTTCCCCGTGCGTTCACACTTCACTACGGAACAGTTCTGCTGGTAGGGCGTGACGGGCACCACCGCCACCTTGATCAATGCGTCGGCCATTAATTGTTCGCCTCGGGAACAGGGTCTTCTTCGTCGGGTTGGATGTCGGCGAGGGGGTTGAAGAAAACGTCCTCGTCAAACTGCTTTTCGGAGCGGCTGATGATCACGGAAGCGGTGGCGTCACCGGTGATGTTGACCACGGTACGCACCATATCCAGGAGGCGATCCACACCGATGATGAGAGCGATACCCTCCACGGGCAGACCGGCCTGCTCCAGCACCATCGCCAGGGTAATCAGGCCCACGCCGGGCACTGCCGCGGTACCGATGGAGGCCAGCGTCGCCGTCAGGATCACGGCCACGTAGGCCGAAAGAGACAGGTCAAAACCGTAGACCTGGGCAATGAACACCGTCGCCACGCCCTGCATGATCGCCGTTCCATCCATGTTGACCGTGGCCCCCAGGGGGACTGTAAAGCCGGCCACGGAGCTGTGCACACCCAGCTTCTTCTCGACCGTGCGCAGCGTGATGGGCAGCGTGGCACCGGAGGATGAAGTCGAAAATGCGAAGGCCCAGACCGAGCGCATCTTGCGCATCATCACGATCGGCGGAAGCCCCGTGAAGGTCTTCAGCAGCAGGGAGTAGGTCACGATACCGTGCAGCAGGAGCACGCCCAGCACCGTCAGGAAGTAGGCGCCGAGGTCCACTATGGCCCCGAGGCCCATGTCGGCGAAGAGCCGGGCAAGGAGGGCGAACACGCCGTAGGGGGCCAGGGACATGAGGACCCCCACCATCTTCATCACAATGGCTTCGAGGTCCGTAAAGAAGTTCGCCATGCGCCGCCCCGCATCACCGGCGTGGGAGATGGCGTAGCCAAAGAGCAGGGCAAAAACGATGATCTGCAGCATCTCGCCGCGGGCCATGGCCTTCACGGGGTTGTCGGGGAAGATGTTCACCAGCACCTCTTTCAGAGGCGGCGGTGCGGTGGGCGTGAAGGTCGCGGCGGTTCCCATCTCTATGCCCGTGCCGGGGCCGATCAGCACCGCAAACAGCAGGCCGAGGGAAACGGCTATGCCGGTCGTGGCGATGTAGAACAGCAGCGTCTTGCCGGCAATGGGCCCCATGCGCGCGCTATCGCCCAGGGAACTGGAGCCACAAACCAGGGAAACGAATACCAGGGGCACGACGAGCAGCTTCAGGGACGCCACGAAAATGCGCCCTATGACGTCAAAGACGCCCCCCACGAGCCATTCGTCAATGACCATGCGGATGCTGCCATCCACCGCACTGGCGTGGGAAATGAGGTTGAGCAGGGAGCCCAGGACGATGCCCCCCACCATGGCCAGGAGAATGCGATTGGTGAGCGTCACGGCATCGCCTCCCCATCGCAGGCACCGACCTCGTAGCTTACCGTGCTGTCATCGGCACAGGCGTTGCAGTCCGAGGCGTGAGTCTGGCGACGGCCATCGCCATGAGTTGCGCAGACCGGCGCGTAGATCATCGTGCAGATCTGGGGACGGGGCTCCTCACAGAGCACCGTCGGGGATGGCTCCGGCAGCTCCGGAGAAGACGCACAGCCCGCCAGCTGCGAAACCGCCACGACGGATACTAACGCCATGAAATGAAAGGGAAAACGCATGCGCGGCCCCGACCGAGAAGAAGGCGCAAGGTTAGCACCTATGCAAAGGCGCTGCAGCCCGACAGGTCCGGAGCGAGCTACGGTGGCCCATGCTCACGCCCGCCTACTGCGGCAAACTGCGGCCGAGGCTCAGGCGAGCAGATCCCGGGGAAACAGCCAGTCTTCGAGGCTCCCAATGCCCTCGGTGACATCGCTCCACCTCTCTACCGGGAGTTCGAAGGCCAGGTAGCCGGCGGTGGGCAGATTATCGAGGGCGGGGCGCCCCACGAGCTGGTTGCACAGGTTCGTGAGCGCCGGGTTGTGACCGATGATGAAGCAGCTGTGCGAGCCGCCGTCAAAAGCCTGCACCCAGTCCAGAAGCTCCTCCCAGTCAAAGGTGTACAGTGCTTCGTCGACCACCTGCGCCTGCTGCGCCAGCTGGGGCCAGCCTTCGACCAGCCCCTCCAGCGTTCGCCGGGCGCGCAGCGCGCTGCTGCAGTACACAGGCTGCGCCTCCATACGCGTCGCAAGCGCCCGCCCCATGCAGGGTGCATCGCGCTGCCCCCGCTCATTCAGATCCCGTTCGTGATCGTCCAGGTCCGGTGCCTGCCAGCTGGACTTGGCATGGCGCAGCAGGTTCAATCTGAGCATGGTGATCTCCGGATTCCTCCACAGGGGACCAGCATACACTCGCGGGTCTATACTCTGCGATTGAATGCCACGCAACCAGGTACCAGCGAATGCTCCGATCCATCAGTCTGCGCGACCACATGCTGCCCAACCCGGCCACGGTGAGGGCAGACGCCACTTTGTCCGAGGCCATGGGAGTCATCATCGACAACCGGATCTCCGGACTGTGCGTCGTGGACGAGGCAGGGAATCTCGTGGGAATCCTGTCGGAGCTGGACTGCCTCCGGGCGATCCTCGGCGCCGTCTACAACAAGACCAGCGTCGGGCTGGTGCGGGACTACATGGCCAGTGAGAATCTCATTGTCGCCCATCCCGAGGAAGACATCGTGGATGTTGCCCAGGACATGTTGATGAACAACAAGCGGCGACGCCCCGTCGTGGAAAACGGCCGCCTCATCGGCCAGATCACCTGCCGCCAGCTATTGAAGGCGGTGCAGGATTTTGACCGGGACTAGGTCCCCAGCGCGTCCAGAAGCACCTGAGCGGCAATTTCCTCGTCGGGCACAACCTCGACGAGATCG
>CAXBBA010000319.1:0-3781 GCA_963973805.1 uncultured Halieaceae bacterium
GGAAGAATTCAGGGACCCGGATACTGACCGCCGACGCTGGAACGCTCAATGATCTGGGGGCTTAGGAAAATAGACCGTAGGTGACAGCGCCAGAGCACAGCCGGAGCACATGCTGCTGCCGCCCCACCCAGCCCTAGCGGCCGCCGATAAATCCGAACAGGTGTCCCGCGATTTTTCGCAGCTGGATCTCGTCACTGCCCTCGGTGATGCGGTAGCGGCGGTGATGGCGATAATGGTGTTCAAACTGGCAATAGCGCGAATAGCCCATCGCCCCGTGCACCTGCATCGCCTCGTCGGCTGCGGTGCAAGCCAGGCGATTGGCGCGGTAGTTACAGATCGCCACGGTATCGGACAGACGCCGGGCGACCTCGCGCTTGTCCATCTGGTCCATCTCCCAGGCGGTCTGGAATGTCAGGGCCCGCAGCGCCTGATGTTCGCCATACAGTTCGGCGAGGCGAAACTGGATCGACTGGTTGCTCGCCAGGGGCTTGCCGAAGGTATGGCGCTCGCGGGCATAGGCGACGCTCTCCTCGATGCAATAGCGCGCCGTACCCAGACTGGATGCGGCCTGGCGAATGCGGTTTTCGTGCACGAAGTGCTGGGCAATGGCCAGCCCCTGGTCCACCTGTCCCAGCACCGCCGTCGCGGGCAGCCAGACATCGCGCAGACTCACTTTGGGATGGTCCGTGGGCATATTGAAGGTCCAGAGCCACTCGTCAATGGAGAAGCCCTCCACATCAATGGGCATGACAAAGCAGGTGATTCCCCGCGCGGCGCCGTCATCCCCACTGCTGCGGGCGAAGATCAGGATATGAGAGGCCACGTCGGCTCCCGTGGTCCACATTTTTTCGCCGTTGAGCAGCCAGCCTTGCACTCCATCCCGTTTCGTCGCCACGGCGCGGGTCTCCATCCAGGTCGCGTCGGAGCCATGCTCCGGCTCCGTAAGACCAAAGGCCACCGCGATGGAGCCATCGATGCTGCCGGGAATGAACGCCTCTTTCTGTGCCGGGGTCCCAAAATCGCGAAACGCCAGCGTCGTCGGAAAATTGCCAACCATGCAATGTTCGTTCTGCAGGTCACAGTGCAGGCCCAGGCCCTGGGATGCGAGGTGCTCACGGATCACCGCCATCTCCAGATTGCTGGCATCACCGCCACCGTATTCGCCGGGCAGAGCCAGGGCCAGGAACCCCGCGTCCCGGGACAAGGCCCGCGCCTCGGTCAGCAATGCTTCCCAGTCCCTTGTCGGACGGCCGTCCCGATCCCAGTCCGTGCGGGAGTCCTCACGCCGATGATCGAAGAAGCGGCAGTTGTCATCGCGCGCCTCCAGGGGACGGAGTGTGTCTTCGATAAAACCATCGAGCTCCGCGAGCAATCCGGGAAGGCGCTCGCTATACAGATGTTCCATGCCTGGTGTACCTCTGCTTATTGTTCTTCATCACCCCAGCGCCCAAGGGCTTCGCCTAAAGCTCCGTAGCGTGGTGCATCCATTCTTGTTCGGATGAGGGCGCGTTGACGAAGATAGCGCCGCAATTCCCCGTCCTCCTCAAGGACCCCGTCGCGGAGGGCCCGGGCTACGGCCGCTGGCATATCGGCGCCGTCCAGCCCCCGCGCCTCGGCGAAGGCCTTGTCCAGGGCCTCTATGCGCGGCCCCATGGTCTCCTGGCGCTCCAGCATCGCCAGCACGTTGGCGGCGATGCGGTTCTGGTAGGCCGCCCGGCCCGAAAGCTGTGGCTGCAGATCCTCGCGCAGAAAGGCCCTCACCGCAGCCAGGAGATCTTCCCGTGACGTCATGGATCCAGGTCCTCGAGCAACAGCAGGATGTCGATCTCCGATTCGCAGAGGCGCCGGCCCACCGCTGCCCGCTCCAGGCCGGGATCCGCTCCGCTGCGATGGAGTTCCCGCATCGTCAGGCACACCAGCCCCCAGCCCAGCGCCGCATACAGTTCCCAGAAGCGCAGTTCACGGATCGTGGGCTGATAAGCGCCGACACTGCAGTACCCGGCAAGGAGATCCTCGTAGGAACCGAAGCCCCCCACGGGAGGTTCGCCGCCAAAGCGCCACACACGGGCACAGAGGTAGCCCAGGTCCTCGGCGGCGAAGCCGACGTGAGCCAGCTCCCAGTCCAACACTCCCTGCAGCCCCCCGGGGCCCACCAGCAGATTGCCGTTGCGAAAGTCGCCGTGGCAGAGAACACGGGGGGATTGGGGCGCCGGCTGCCGGCGGAACCAGTTGATGGCCAGCTGGTGCGCCGGCGACACGTTGCCGAAGTAATCGCTGAGCGCCTGTAATCGATCCAGGTCCGCTTCCCAGCTCAGGTCCCGCAGTTCGCCGGGCAAATCCGCTGGCGAAATACCGTGGAGTCGCCCGAGGGACTCGCCGCACTGGAACGCCAGGCGCCGCCGTGCCGTCGCAAAGTCCTCGGCCCGCAGCAGGTGCTGCGGCAGGGCCTCGCCGTCCAGACAGGTCATCACCAGGGCCTCCCCCAGATCAGAGGTCGCCTCACTGACCGCAAGCACCGTGGGCACGGGCACGCCAGCTCGGCCCGCCAGGTTCAGCAGTCGGGCTTCCGTCGCGAGGGACAGCGGCGGCGGCAACATCTCGTGACTGCTCATCCCCGCGGGGCGTCGACGCAGAATGAGGGAGCGGGAGATGGCGCGATCGGCGCCCCGCAATTCGAAGCGCCAGGTCTCCATGTTTGCGCCACCGGTCAGGTGCTCAAGCCGGGCTACGGTGTCGCCGTCGTTGGCGGAACCCGCCTGGCGCAGCAGTGCCTCAAGGGCTAACGCCAGATCACCCTCGCCCGGGGAAGCCATCGTCCGGCACTGCTCAGCTGAGGTGCCCGGCGTGGAATGCGATGTGCTCATCCACAAAAGTGGCGATAAAGAAGTAGCTATGATCGTAGCCCGGCTGCATGCGGATCGTGGCATCGTAGGACGCGGCGTCGCAGGCCTGGCTCAGCAGCGGCGTCTTCAGCTGCTCTTCAAGGAAACCGTCCGCGTCGCCCTGGTCCACCAGCAGCGGCAGGTGACGGTCCGCATGGCGAATCAGCGCACAGCTGTCGTGCTGCGCCCATTGCTCCCGGTCGTTGCCGAGGTAGGAGCCCAGCGCCTTTTCACCCCAGGGACAGGCCATGGGTGAGCAGATCGGTGCGAAGGCAGACACGCAGCGGAAGCTTTCCGGATTGCGCAGCGCGATGGTGATGGCACCGTGACCGCCCATGGAGTGCCCGAAGATGCTCTGGCGCTCCAGATCCAGCTGCCCGGTCGCGGGTTCCCCCGCCAGCAGTCCGGGGAGCTCGTGCACGACGTAGTCATACATGCGGTAGTGATCCCGCCAGGGCATTTGCGTGGCGTTCACGTAGAAACCCGCGCCGAGACCGAAGTCCCAGGCGCCCTCAGGGTCGTCGGGCACGCTCTCACCCCGGGGGCTGGTGTCCGGTGCGAGGATGGCCACACCGTGCCGCGCTGCCGCGCGCTGCGCGCCGGCCTTGTGCACGAAGTTCTCATCGGTACAGGTGAGACCGGACAACCAAGTCAGAAGCGGAACGCGCTCTCCCTGCGCCTGCGGTGGCAGGAACAGGGAGAAATTCATGCTGCAGCCCAGCGCCTGGGACTGATGCTTGAAGCGCAGCTGGCGCCCACCAAAGCAGATATTTTCGCCGATTTGCTCCAGTGCCATGATCAGTAGACCACCACGGAACGGATGCTCTCACCGGCGTGCATGAGATCGAAGGCCGTGTTGATTTCATCCAGAGGCATTGTGTGGGTGATCAGGTCGTTAA
>CAXBBA010000320.1:0-3780 GCA_963973805.1 uncultured Halieaceae bacterium
TGACGCGCTACAGTCTGGAAATCGCGGGCGCCCGGGGGCGGGACCTCATAGCCCTGGTCGCATCCCTCGATCTGCCCCTGTTTATCGTGGACCACATCGAGCACCGGCTGGTGCCCAGCGATGCCCAGGCGCTGGCAACCTGGTGTGACAACGTGGCGGCCACACCCGGAGACCGGGGCTTCATGAATATCTTCGCGGGGTCGGCGCCACCACTCTAGGGGGCGAGCGCTCTGCGGGGCAGCGGGCACGCTGGTATCATGGTGTCATGTTGACAACAGACACTTCGCTGATGGATTCCCACCCCGTTCTCACCGCTCTCAAGCAGCGCAACTCCGCGCCAAAGCTTGAGCACCCTGCACCGAACGACGCCGAACTCGACGAAATGGTGCGCTGTGCGCTGCGCAGCCCGGACCACGCGCGCCTGCAGCCCTGGCGCTTCGTGAGCTTCCGCGGTGAGGCCCTTGGGAACCTGGGGCAGCGCCTGGAGGCCTCGCTGCTCCGCTCGAAGCCCGACGCTGATGAAGCGCTCAGGACCAAGGCACGGAACGCGCCGCTGCGCGCGCCCCTGGTCGTCGCCGTGCTCGCCCGTTTAAGCGAACATCCCAAGGTGCCCCTGTGGGAGCAGGTGGTTTCTGCGGGTTGTGCGGCCTTCACCATGGAACTGGCGGCGGAAGCGCTGGGCTATGCGGCGATCTGGCGCACGGGAAGTTTCAGCGAGGATGACCAACTGGCCCGCGAGCTCGGCGGCGAGGGCGATCATCGCATCGTGGCTTTTCTCTACTTCGGTACACCGGCCTGTCGTCTCAAGGCGGTTCCCGAGCCGGAGCCGGACGAGTTTCACACGCGCTGGAGTGCCTCCGGCGCATCGGCAAAATCCCAATAACAGGAGTAGTAAGCATGCAACAGGAAACGGCCACCCAGCCGGTGTTCGAAACCCTGGAACTCACCGTGGCAAACCATGTCGCCGAGGTGTTTCTGAACCGGGGCGACAAGGCCAACTCCATGAGCCCGGCCATGTGGCGGGAACTACAGGCTTGCTTTGAGTGGCTGGACCAGGAGTCGTCGGTGCGGGCGATTATCCTGGCCGCCCACGGCAAGCATTTTTGCGCTGGCATAGATCTGGCGATGCTGGCGGACGTGGCGGGTGAAGGCGAAGACCCCTCGCGCCGGGCCGAGCGTTTTCGGATCAACGTGCTGGCAATGCAGGACAACCTGTCGGCGATGGAAAAGTGTCGCAAGCCGGTGCTCGCGGCCATTCACAACACCTGCATCGGAGGCGCCATCGATATGGTGACCTGCGCCGACATGCGCTATGCCAGCGCGGATGCCTGGTTTTCGATCCGCGAAATCGACATCGGCATGACCGCGGACGTCGGTACACTGCAGCGTTTGCCCAAGCTCATTCCCTATGGCGTGGCCTGCGAGCTGGCGTATACGGGGCGCA
This sequence comes from uncultured Halieaceae bacterium, assembly GCA_963973805.1. Taxonomy (GTDB): domain Bacteria; phylum Pseudomonadota; class Gammaproteobacteria; order Pseudomonadales; family Halieaceae; genus Congregibacter. Next base: position 1,445 of record CAXBBA010000320.1, read on the forward strand.
CCATGCACGCGGACGAGGCGCAGCAGGTGGGCCTGGTGAACCGCGTGTTCGCCGACCGGGAAACTCTGCTCGAAGAGGTGCGCTCCATTGCCGCGACGATTGCGGGCAAGGCGCCATTGGCGGTGCGGGGAACCAAGGCCCAGCTGCTCTTCAGCCGTGACCACAGTGTGCAGGAGGGGCTGAACTACGTGGCCACCTGGAACGCCGGCATGATCAGTGCCCGGGACCTGCAGGAGGGAATCATGGCCCAGGCCGAGAAGCGCGCGCCGAACTACAGCGACTGATTTGCGGGAGCATGACCAAGGGGCTGACTCTCGCCCCTTGGACTTCCCGGAGCCGGGGGGAACTCAACCCCGGATCATTCGATGCCGGGATACTTCTCCATCGGTACGAAGGGGTGGAGAGCCAGGGCAACGCCTTCGTCCACATTCGTTTCGTTTTCGAGGATGCTGCGGCGGCGTACGAAGCGCCCCGACGACGAGCGTGAATCGATCGCCTCGGTGCTGTCCAGGCCGCCCCGGCTCACGAAGAGGCGCTTCAGGTCCATGTCAAATATGGTCACCTGTATCGAGGCGACGGCAAAGCTCCGGGACCAGTCGAAATCGGTGCTGACACCGGTTCCCGGACCCTGCAGAGCAGGGCGGCGAGAGACCCCGTCCCAGCGCCCGATGTGCTTCAGGCCGATGTTGAAGGGCACGTCCAGTTCCACCAGATCCGTGAATACGAAGGCGTCGAGCTCACCGTCCTCGGTGTAGCGGTCGCGCACGCTCTGCATGATCTCGGAGAAGGTCTTCATGTTGACGCGACCCGTCGTCGGGTCCACGGGATCGCCATAGGCGCGCACGGCCGTGCTCCAGTGCTGGCGGAACTCCCGCTGGGGTAGCACCTTGAAGCCGTTGGCGCGCAGATAGGCGGTGACGCGGGCATCGACGCGCGGTGCCGCTTCTTCGAGGTAGTTCCGCGACGGCGAGCCCAGGTTCACGTGGGGAATGACCACGGTTGCCACGGGGCTCTCCGCGATGCGCTCCTGCTCGATTTCGAAGGGAAAAACCGTTGGGTTGAAGGTGGGCTCCGAGGCGCAGGCGCTCAACAGTGCCAGCAGCGCAATGCCCAGACGGAAGGACTTCTTCGGTAACATAGGTCGCTATCTATTGTTGGAGAGCGCGCATGTTAGCAGACTTCCCGTCAGGCAAAGAAAGCCCCCACGGCGCGCCCGAGGAGGAACAGCGTTGAGCCTGCATGCAACAGTTCGCGGGGACGGACCCGCGGTAATCCTGATTCACGGACTCTTCGGTGCGGGAGGGAATCTGGGCGCTCTCGGGCGCCATCTCAGCTCCCACTTCACCGTGCACCAGGTCGATTTGCCGAACCACGGTCGCTCCCCCTGGACTGAGAGCCTGCGTATGGAGGACCTTGCAAATTCCCTGATGGCCTATATAGATGAGTCAGTGGACGGGCCCTTTGGCCTGGTGGGCCACAGCCTGGGCGGCAAGGTGGCAATGCAGTTGGCGCTGCATCATGCAGCGCGGGTACGGGCGCTGGTTGTGGCCGATATCGCGCCGGTGTCCTACGCGCCGTCCCATGACGCGGTGTTTTCGGCCCTCAACGCGGTGCATCAGGCGCAGGTGACGTCGCGGGAGGAGGCCATGGAGATCCTCCAGCGCCTGCTGCAGGAAGAGTCCGTCCGCCAGTTCCTGCTGTTGAGCCTGGCGAGAAGCGATGATGGCGTTTATCGCTGGCGATTCAACCACCGCCTGCTCGAAGCGCAATACGACGAGGTGCGTGCGGCGGTGCAGGGAGAGGCGGTGAACGTCCCGGCGCTTCTTGTGTACGGCGAAGCATCGGGGTACGTGGACGAGCGTGGCCGCGCCGCAGCCCTGGCATTGTTTCCCCGGCTGCGCTTCGCCGGGATTCCGGGCACCGGGCACTGGCTGCACGCCGAGAAGCCCGATACGTTCAATCGCATTGTGGGAGAGTTTCTTCTGGAACAGCAACGCATAAACGGCCCGACGCCATGACCCTGACGCTCGGTGATCTTCTGGTGGTGGCGATTCTGGGTCTCGGAGCCTGGTACTGGTTTACGGGCACCCGTGTCCGGGAGCTGGCGATCGAGGCCGCGCGGCGCTCCACCCGGGATGCGGACGTCCAGTTCCTGGACCAGACCGTATCCCTCGCACGGGTATCCCTCAGCCGGGACCGGTCAGGACAGTGGCGCGTATGGCGCCAGTACCGTTTTGATTACAGCCGTGACGGTGTGCATCGGGAGACCGGCGACATCATCATGCTCGGAAATCGTCTCCAGGCGGTGATGGTCGCCGAGTCCCCGACGATTCACT
>CAXBBA010000321.1:0-3778 GCA_963973805.1 uncultured Halieaceae bacterium
AGTCCCCACCAACCATGCAGGCTACCGCCTGCACTGCCGCGGCGACGTTCCCGGGCCGGAGCCCCGCCGGTACGGGCACGGACACCCTGCCCCGGTCTCCGGCGAGTTTGACCTCGAGCTGTTCGCCATGGCGCCAGGACCAGGCATCACCGGCGCGCAGCACCGCCGCGCCGAGATCGTGGAGCGTCGAGAACAGGCTGTCCGGGTAGCTCGGTTCCGCCAGAACCACGGGGCGCCCGGCGCGGGCGATGGCCGCTTTCTCCGGCGCTATCGCTTCGACCGTATCGCCCAGCCAGTGCTGGTGATCAAGGTCAATGGCGGTGATCACGGCCAGGTCTGCATCGACCATGTTCGAGGCGTCGAGGCGACCGCCCAGGCCCACCTCCAGAATCGCCACATCCACGGCCTGCTCGCGAAACAGCCAGAGCGCGGCCAGGGTGGCGAACTCAAAATAGGTCAGGGTGATGTCGCCGCGGGCGGCTTCGATGGTCTCGAAGGCGTCGACGATGGCCTCGTCGGGGGCGTCCTCGCCATCGATGCAAATGCGTTCGTTGAAGGCGAGCAGGTGCGGCGAGGTGTAGCGTCCCGTGCGACGGCCGTGGGCGCGCAGCATGACCTCGCTGCTGTACACCACACTGCCCTTGCCATTGGTACCGGCAACGGTGAGCACGGGAATCGTGTAGGGGAGCAGACCCAGGATCCGGCCGACCGCGCTGATGCGTGTCAGTCCCAGATCAATATTCTTGGGGTGCAACCGCTCCAGATGCTGGAGCCAGTCGCGAAGGCTGCGGTCAGCCATCCGCCTTCTTGCTGGCCTGGTCGCTGGTGTCGGACGCATCGTCACTGAGCGTTTCATCGTCGAGCTTCTCGAGGCTGCTCAGCAATTCCTGCTCTTCGTCCTCGCTCAGGACCTCGCCGTCGGCCAGGATCGCCGCGGACTCCTCGACGTCGGTCGTCGCCGCGCCGTCATCGGCCTCTGCCTCTTCGAACAGCACCTCGTCGGCGCTGGACTCGTCGATGTCTGCGGCGAGCTCGTCGTTGACCTCCTCCGCGTCCCCGGCCTCGGTGCTGTCATCCGTCGCTACCGCAGCAGCGGCGGCCACCGGCGCCTCGATGGAGCCATCCGCCTCTTCGCCCTCTTCTGCCTCCGCCGCCACCGGCGCCGGCAGTCCCTGGAACTTGGCCAGCAGGCTCGCGATGGTGTCGCGCATTTCGAGGCGCGGCACGATCATGTCGATGGCGCCGTGCTCCAGGAGGAATTCGCTGCGCTGGAAGCCCTTGGGCAGCTTCTGGCGGATCGTCTGTTCGATGATATTCGGACCGGCAAAGCCGGCGCGGGCATCGGGTTCCGCGATGTTCACATCACCCAGCAGGGCCAGGGAGGCAGATACGCCACCGTAGATGGGGTCCGTGAGCACCGATACATAGGGCACGCCCTGAAGGTGCATACGCTCGATCACGGCGCTGGTCTTGGCCATCTGCATCAGGGAGATGAGCGCCTCCTGCATGCGCGCACCACCAGAGGCGGCGAAGCAGATCAGAGGGATTCGCTCGGCCAGCGCCAGCTGGGCTGCGCGGGCAAACTTCTCTCCCACCGCCTGGCCCATGGAGCCGCCGTGGAAACTGAATTCGAAGGCCACGGCCACCACGGGAATGCCGTGGAGGCCACCACGCATGGCGATCAGCGCGTCGCGCTCGCCCGTGGACTTCTGCGCCGCCGCCAGGCGGGCGCTGTATTTTTTCTTGTCCCGGAAGCGCAGGCGGTCCACGGGCTCGATGTCGCTGAAGACCTCTTCGCGATCGCCATCGTCCAGGAACAGGTCCAGGCGCTTGCGCGCGCCGATGCGCATGTGGTGGTCACACTTGGGACAGACGTTGGCATTGCGCTCAAGATCCGGGCGGTAGAGCACCGCCTCGCACTTGATGCACTTGGTCCAGACGCCTTCGGGCACGGACGCCCGACGGGCACCTTCGCTGCGGTTGATGCCCGAGGGCAGAATCTTGTCAATCCAGCTCATGGAGTTTCCCTGTACTCGCCGTGGTTGCCCGGTGTGTGCTGCCGCTCATTATACGCACACCAGCGCTTTATTGGGCTGTCGAAACCGCATCCACGTGGCGACGGATATCCCCCAGCAAGGACTGCGCTGCGTCCAGCACCGCGGCCGCATCGCCGCCCTCTTCCACCACGTCCGCCAGGCGCTGTACCAGCGCCGAGCCCACCACCACGCCATCGGCGACGCCGGCCACCGCTGCCGCAGACGCGCCGTCCTTGATACCGAAACCGACGCACACCGGCAGATCACTGTGGGTTCGGATCTGGGCCACATGCTCGGCCACGGATGCCTGGTCCAGGTTCCCGGCGCCGGTGACGCCTTTCAGGGACACGTAATAGATGAAGCCGCTGGCTTCGGCGGCGATGAGGTCCATGCGCGCCTGGGGTGTGGTGGGCGCAATGAGAAAGATATTGTCCATGGCGACGCGGCGCAGCGCCGTGTTCAGCCCCTGCACCTCTTCCGGCGGTATATCCACCGTCAGCAGTGCATCCACCCCCGCTTCGCGGGCGCGGTCGGCGAATACTTCATGGCCCATATGCTCCACGGGATTCGCGTAGCCCATGAGCAGCACGGGAGTCTTATCATCGCGCTTCCGGAACGCCGCGACGGTGTCGAGCACGGTGCGCAGGCGCACCCCCTTCTCGAGGGCCCGCTCGTGGCCGCGCTGGATCGTGGGGCCTTCGGACATGGGGTCCGAGAACGGCACACCCAGTTCGATGATGTCGGCGCCCGCCGCGACCAGAGTCTCCATGAGGTCCACGGTGATGTCCCCCAGGGGATCACCGGCAACGATGTAGGGGATGACGGCTTTGCGGCCCTGCTCGCGCAGGGCATCAAACGTTGCTGCTATACGACTCATAGATGCTTCAGACCTCAATACCTTCAAGCGCCGCGACGGTGAGGATGTCCTTGTCACCGCGTCCCGACAGATTCACCACGATGTGCTGCTCCGGCGTCATGGTCGCCGCCAGCTTCTCGGCGTAGGCCAGCGCGTGGGCGGACTCCAGGGCGGGCATGATGCCCTCGATGCGCGTGAGCTTGTGGAAGGCCTCGAGGGCCTCGTCATCGTTGGCTGCCACGTAGCTGACGCGACCGATATCCTTGAGCCAGGAGTGCTCGGGACCGACACCGGGATAATCCAGACCGGCGGACACGGAATGGGTGTGGATGATCTGCCCGTCTTCGTCCTGCATCAGGTAGGTGCGATTGCCATGGAGCACGCCGGGAGCACCGGCGGACAGGGGCGCCGCGTGCTGGCCCGTCTCCACACCGAGGCCCCCCGCTTCAACCCCGTACATGGTCACGCTTTCGTCGTTCAGGAACGGGTGGAACAGGCCAATGGCGTTGGAGCCCCCGCCCACGCAGGCCACCAGGGCGTCGGGCAGGCGCCCGTTCTGCGTCAGGCACTGGGCGCGGGCCTCGCGGCCGATCACGCACTGGAAGTCCCGCACGAGCATGGGATAGGGATGGGGCCCGGCAACGGTGCCAATGATGTAGAAGGTGTCGTCGACGTTCGTGACCCAGTCCCGCATGGCTTCGTTCATCGCGTCCTTGAGCGTGGCGGAACCGGCGGTGACCGGCACCACCGTCGCGCCCAGCAGCTTCATGCGATACACGTTCAGGGACTGGCGCTGCACATCGTCGGCGCCCATGAATACATGGCAGTCCAGGCCCAGGCGAGCCGCGATCGTCGCGGTAGCCACGCCGTGCTGGCCGGCGCCGGT
>CAXBBA010000322.1:0-3774 GCA_963973805.1 uncultured Halieaceae bacterium
TTGCTCCGGGGCGCCAGCGCGGATCTCGTGATCTCCAGTGGTGGAGTGTCCGTCGGTGAGGCGGACTATGTGCGGGATGCGGTGGCGGAGCTCGGTGAAATCGATCTGTGGCGCATTGCCATCAAGCCCGGCAAACCCTTTGCCAAGGGCCGCATCGGCGCAACGCCTTTCCTGGGGCTTCCCGGCAACCCCTCGTCCGCTTTTGTCACCTTCGTGTTGCTGGCGCGTCCCTTCGTGCATGCGCTGCAGGGGCGGCGGGAGCTGGGCTCCGCGGCATTGCCGGCGTGCTGTGACTTCTCCGTCCCTCGGGCGGGCTCGCGGCGGGAGTTTCTGCGCGTGGCAACCCGGCTGGACGGGGGGCGGCTGTGGGCGACTCCCTATGGCAATCAGAGCTCGGGCGTACTCACGTCCGTGTCGGCGAGCGATGCGCTGGCCATCGTACCCGAGGGCCAGACCCTCGAGCGGGGAGACGCGATCACGATCCTGGCCCTCGACCGTCTGCTGGACTGAGTCCTCGGACGGGCTGCGGCCTCAGGATTCGTACTTCTGGAACACCAGTGAAGCGTTGGTGCCACCGAAGCCGAAGCTGTTGGACATCACACGTTGCAGGTCCAGATTGTCCTGGCGCTCCCGGGCAATGGGCATGCCGTCGGCCTCCGGGTCCAGGTTCTCGATGTTGGCCGATGCGGCGATGAAGCCGTTCTGCTGCATCAACAGCGTATAGATCGCTTCCTGCACGCCCGCGGCGCCCAGGGAGTGGCCCGACAGGGACTTGGTGGAGCCGATTACCGGCAGGTGGTCGCGGTCGTCAAAGGCTTCCCGGACCGCCTTCAGCTCCTGGATATCCCCCGCCGGCGTGCTGGTGCCGTGGGCGTTGATGTAGTCGATGGCGCCATCGACGGTGCTCAGGGCCTGGCGCATGCAGCGCACCGCGCCTTCTCCCGAGGGCGCGACCATGTCATAGCCGTCCGATGTCGCGCCGTAGCCCACCAGTTCCGCGTAGATCTTGGCTCCCCGCGCTTCGGCGACTTCCAGCGCCTCAAGCACGAGCATGCCGCCACCACCGGCGATCACAAAGCCATCCCGGTCCGCGTCGTAGGCGCGGGATGCGCGCTCGGGCGTGTCGTTGTACTTGGTGGACAGGGCACCCATGGCGTCGAAGAGACTGCTCATGGTCCAGTGCAGTTCCTCGGCTCCGCCGGCAAAAACCCGGTCCTGTTTGCCCATCTGGATCTGCTCCATGGCGTTGCCGATGCAGTGGGCGCTGGTGGAGCAGGCAGAGGATATGGAGTAGTTCACACCGCGAATCTTGAATGGTGTGGCCAGGCAGGCCGATACGGTGCTGCCCATGGTCTGGGTGACCCGGTAGGGGCCGACGCGGCGCATGCCTTTCTCGCGCAGGATGTCCGCCGCTTCCGTCTGGCTGGCGGAGGAGGCGCCGCCGGAGCCCGCGATGATGCCGGTGCGATCGTTGGACACTTCGGCCTCGGAAAGCTGGGCATCGGCGATGCATTGCTGCATGGCGACATAGGCGAAGCCCGCCGCGTCCGCCATGAAGCGCAGTTGCTTGCGATCGATGTGGTCCTTGAGATCGATGCTGGGGCGTCCGGCGATGTGCGAGCGCATGCCCATCTCGATCTGCTGCTCATTCGTGGTGATGCCGGAGCGGCCGGCGTGAAGGGACGCCCGCACCGTTTCGCTGTCGTTGCCCAGGCAGGACACGATGCCCATACCCGTTACTACTACCCGTCGTTCCATGGTTCAGAAAGTCTCCGTGGACTGGAACAGACCAACACGAAGGTCCGTCGCGTGATAGATTTCTTTGCCGTCAACGGCAACGACGCCGTCGGCGATACCCATGACAAGCTTCCGCTCGATGACGCGCTTGACGTTGATCGTGTAAGTCACTTTTTTCGCGGAGGGCAGGATCTGCCCCGTGAATTTCACCTCTCCGGAGCCCAGGGCGCGACCGCGACCCGGATTGCCCCGCCAGCCCAGAAAGAAGCCCACGAGCTGCCACATGGCATCCAGACCCAGGCAGCCCGGCATGACCGGGTCGCCGGGGAAATGGCAGGCGAAGAACCAGAGGTCGGGGTTGATGTCCAGTTCCGCGACGATTTCACCTTTGCCGTGGGCGCCGCCCTCGGAGCTGATGTGCGTGATGCGATCCAGCATGAGCATGTTGTCGATGGGCAATTGGGCGTTGCCGGGGCCGAAAAGCTCGCCCATGCCGCAGGCGATAAGTTCTGCTTTGGTGTAACTGCTCTGGGGATCCATGGTGTCGTGGTGTCCGGTGGGTTATTGGGGGTGCAAGGGGCGAATCGAATGAAACAGGGTACTTCGCACAGCGCCGACTATCCTTGGATGGCCGGGGGGTGGCGAGGTCGGTGCTGCTGCCGGGAACGCCATAGGGGCTCGTCCGGGCAGGGGTGTATCCTTAGTCAGGGTGGCCAAATCCATGTCCGGGCCTGTTCGCGACCGAAGTTCTGTGACGTGGTTAGCGATTCGAGAGTTCCCAGGGTCGCGTTATGTTAATACGGTAGCGGAAATCCATTGCCACCGTTGCCTCTTTGAAACTGTTCAATAAGCTGGTGCAGTTTCGTCCTCCCACGTCGGGCGCCGCGTAGTGTAAAGCATGGGCGCGGGGAGTGCACCATGAAAGCCGATGCTGGGCTTGTAACAGAGCTATGCGTACCATGGTGGCCTGAGGTGTGTGGTATTCGGGACAACCCAAGATTTTCCCCAACGGTTATAGGATCTATCCATGGTGACACCTGTTCTTCTTTCCGGTGGCGTCGGCAGTCGTTTGTGGCCCGTTTCCCGGGAGGCCTACCCCAAGCAGTTTCTGGCCCTGGCGAGCGAGTTGTCGATGCTGCAGGCGACGCTCGAACGCACCACGGGTATGGACTGCACCGCACCGCTGGTGGTTTGCAACGATGAGCACCGCTTCATGGTCGCCGAACAGCTGCGTCAGCTCAACGTGGAGCCGTCGGCGATCATTCTGGAGCCCGAGGGCCGCAACACGGCCCCCGCCGTCGCCCTGGCGGCGTTGAGCGCGGTGGCCCGGGACCCCGATGCGGTGCTCCTCGTACTCCCGGCAGATCACGTGATCCGCGACGCCGATGCATTCAGCGAGGCGGTGGAACTGGGGCTTGCCGCCGCCAGGGAAGGCGCCCTGATGACCTTCGGTGTTGTGCCCGACGCCGCCGAGACCGGCTACGGCTACCTGCGCCGGGGTGCGCAGCGCAGCGAAGGCCTCTATGAGCTCGACAGCTTTGTGGAGAAACCGGATCAGGAGACAGCGCAGTCCTACCTAGACAGCGGCGAGTACCTTTGGAATAGCGGCATGTTCCTGCTTTCGGCCCGTAGCTACCTCGAAGAGCTCGAGTCCCTCGCGCCCCAGATGCATCAGGCCTGCGTCGCCTCGATGGAAGCGGCGGCCCGGGACCTGGATTTCCTTCGCCCCGACAAGGACGCGTTCCTGGCCTGTCCATCGGACAGCATCGATTACGCGGTTATGGAGAAGACTGGCCGCGGCGGCGTAATCCCCCTCGACTGTGGCTGGAGCGATGTCGGGGCCTGGTCCACGCTGTGGCAGGTCGCGGAGCAGGACGAGCGGGGCAACGTCACCCTCGGTGATGTCATGCTCGAAGACTGCAGGGGCAGCTACCTGCGCAGCGAATCCCGCCTGGTCGCTGCCACAGGTATCGAGAATCTGATCGTCGTCGAGACCGCCGACGCCGTGCTGGTGGCGGACCGGGATCAGGTGCAGAA
>CAXBBA010000323.1:0-3772 GCA_963973805.1 uncultured Halieaceae bacterium
CCGTCATCCAGCACGTCCAGGGCCTCGCCATCAAGACGCACCTCCGTACCCGGCGCGACCCTGGCCCAGGCGATACCGCCCTCCTTCACATCCCCCTCGAGCATGGGGCAATCGGCGCGCAGGGACGTCGCCGCCCAGAGCAGGGGCAGCGCCGCGAGACAGGCTATTCGTTTTTTCTTGCATTGCATTTCCATGGGGCGAGTGTAGGGGCACGGGAACACCACCTCAACGGTGCCACGACCCAAAGGCACGCGCTAAACTGCAGCGATGGGACGCTACCGACCCCCCCGCCCCCGCGGCACCCCCCTGATCACCCCCGCCGGTGAGGCGCGGCTGCGGCAAGAGCTCGACGCGCTGTGGCGTCAGGAGCGCCCCCGCGTCGCCCAGGTCGTGCAGGATGCGGCCAAGAACGGCGATCGCTCAGAGAACGGCGACTACATCTACGGCAAGAAACGCCTGCGGGAGATCGACAGTCGCGTGCGCTTTATTTCCAAGCGCCTGGAGGTATTGGAGGTGGTCCGGGAGCTGCCCGCGGATCAGGAGCGGGTGTTTTTCGGTGCCACGGTCACCGTATTGGACGATGACAGCGGTGACGAGAGCCACTTCACCATCGTCGGCCCCGACGAGTTCGATCCTTCGCGCCGAGAGATTTCCATCGACTCCCCCATGGCCCGGGCCCTGCTGGGCAAGGGCGAAGGCGACGTGGCCACGCTGGCGAGCCCCGGTGGCGAGCGCAGCGTAGAGATCGTCGAGGTGCGCTACGCGGACCCGGGAGCCTAATCCAGGGCGGCGTAGATCATGGCTTCGAGCTGACCCCTGAAGTTGAAGGTGCTCGAGGGAATGAGCTGCGTCAGGAACAGCACGATCAGCTCCTCCGACGGGTCCACCCAGAACAGGGTGCTCGCGAGCCCTCCCCAGTAAAAGCTTCCCACGGGCGCCGGGTAGCCATTGCGCACCGGATCGATCTTGCGGGCAAAACCCAGGCCAAACCCGACTCCCTCGTTGTGCGTTTCGCTGAACCCGGACACGGACAGGCTCGCCAGGTCCTGCCCCCCGGGCAGATGGTTCGCCACCATCAGCTCCAGGGTCCGCCGCCCGACAATGCGCGCGCCATCCAGGCTGCCGCCGTTGGCGAGCATGCGGCAGAAGCGCAGATAATCCGAGGCGGTGGACAGCAGCCCGCCACCTCCCGAAAAGAAGCTGCGCCCGGCATAGCTCGATGCCTGGGGATCGTCCTGGCACACCAACTGCTTTTTGCTGTCGCGGATATAGCAGGCTGCAAACCGCTCCAGCTGATCGTCCCGGGGACCGAAACCCGTGTCCACCATCTTCAGGGGATCGAAAATCTCCCGCTGCAGGAATGCGGGAAAGGGCTCGCCGCTGATCACCTCCACCAGATAACCCAGTACGTCGGTGGAAACGGAATAGTTCCAGGCGTCGCCGGGGGAAAACTCCAGCGGTAGCTCCGCGAGCTGTTCCACCATCGTTCGCAGCGTGTAACCGGGCTGGGGCCGCGCGATGCGCTGGCGGCGATAGGCGCGATCGATATTGCTCGCGTACATGAAGTCGTAGGTGAGCCCCGAGGTGTGACAGAGCAGGTCCCGCACCCGCATGGGGCGCTCCACGGGCCGGGTCTCGAAGTCCGGCCAACTCCCCCCGGTGCGCACGCGCAGGTCCTTCCATTCGGGAATATAGCGGTGCACCGGGTCGTCCAGGGTCAGCATACCCCGCTCCCACAGCATCATGATCGCGATCGACGTGATGGGCTTGGTCATGGAGTAGATACGAAACAGCGTATCCCTCGTCATGGGCAGGGAGCGTTCGCGGTCACGCTCGCCGGCGAGGTGCGTGTAGGCCAGCTGCTCCCCACGCTGCAACACCGTGAGACAGCCGGGAATCCTGTTCCTGGCCACATACTGCTTTTCGAGGTGCTCACCGATGCGATCCAGCTGGCGGCGGTCCATGCCCGCTGCGGCGGGGTCTGTGTCATTCCAGTTCACGGTTTTCCGGCTCCCTCCTCGATGAGGGCTGCAGCGAGGCGACCTTCGTTGCTGGGAAAAGCCCCGGGCTGCTACCATTCGCGCCTTCTTGAGCCCCCGTCGGTAACACTCATGCCCCAGGATGCCCCCCAGGATTTGCTGCTCTCCCTCGAAGCCCACGACGAGTTTCTGGGACGCCACATCGGCCCTACGCCGGCGCAGCAACAGGAAATGGCCGCGGCCCTGGGCTATGCCAGCGTCGAGGCGCTGATCGATGCCACGGTGCCCGAGGCGATTCGCCGCCGCGAGCCCATGAACCTTCCTGGTCCCCAGCGCGAGGTGGATGTGCTGGCCACGCTGCGCACCATGGCAAGCCGCAATGGCAGCTTCCGCCACTACATCGGCATGGGCTACTACGGCACTCACACGCCTGCGGTAATCCAGCGCAACGTGCTCGAGAATCCCGGCTGGTACACCGCCTACACGCCCTACCAGGCCGAGATTTCCCAGGGGCGCCTGGAGGCGCTGCTGAGCTACCAGCAGATGGTTATGGACCTCACGGGCATGGATCTGGCCAACGCCTCCATGCTGGACGAAGCCACGGCGGCGGCCGAGGCCATGACCCTGCTGCAGCGGGTGAACCGGCGCAACAAGAGCCTGACCTTCATCGTGGATGAAGACTGCCATCCCCAGACCCTGGCCGTGCTGCGCACCAGAGCGGAGCCCCTTGGCATCGAAATCTGCGTGGGCAAGGCGGAGGAGCTGGTCCCGGGCACCGAGGCCTTCGGTGTTCTCATGCAGTACCCGGGCAGCAGCGGCGCGGTACGGGATCCCAGCGACCTCATCAATGCGGCGCATGAACGCAACATGCTGGTCGCGGTAGCGAGTGACCTGCTGGCCCTGCTGCTCCTGCGCTCCCCCGGCGAATGTGGTGCGGACGTGGTCATCGGCAACAGCCAGCGCTTTGGCGTACCCCTGGGCTTTGGCGGCCCCCACGCGGCGTTCTTTGCCACCCGCGATGCCTTCAAACGCTCCACGCCGGGCCGCATCATCGGCGTGTCCAAGGACGCCCGCGGCAACACGGCGCTGCGCATGGCACTGCAAACCCGCGAACAACATATCCGTCGCGAAAAGGCTAACTCGAACATCTGTACCGCCCAGGTGCTGTTGGCCAACATTGCCAGTTGCTTCGCGGTTTACCACGGCCCTGAAGGGCTCAAGCGTATCGCTCAGCGTACCCATCGACTGACGTCGATTCTGGCCGGTGCGTTGGAGCAACGCGGCATCAAGCGTCTCAATCAGCACTTCTTCGACACGCTGACTCTGGAAGTCGGTGGCGCACAGACCGCGATACTCGAAAGCGCACGTGCCGCTCGGATCAACCTGCGCATCCTTGGGCGCGGCAAGCTGGGCGTCAGCCTGGACGAGGCCTGCAACGAGCAGACCGTCGAGAAGTTACTAACGGTCTTCCTGGGCGCAGATCATGGGCTGAACGTCCTAGAGTTGGATGGCGGCGAAATCGTCAGCGGTATTCCGGCTGAGCTGCAACGCAGCAGCGGCTACCTGGCGCATCCGGTGTTCAATACCCACCACAGCGAAACCGAGATGCTGCGCTACCTCAAGCAGCTGGAAAACAAGGATCTGGCGTTGAACCAGGCGATGATCCCGCTCGGTTCCTGCACCATGAAGCTGAACGCCACCAGCGAGATGATTCCGATCACCTGGCCAGAGTTTGCCAACCTGCATCCGTTCGCTCCGCAGGAGCAAGCTCAGGGTTACAAGCTGATGATCGA
>CAXBBA010000324.1:0-3739 GCA_963973805.1 uncultured Halieaceae bacterium
GTTTGATGAAGCCCTGTCCGTTCCCGACATAATTCGCCGCGCAGTGCAGGCGCAGGAGGAGGGCTGCAGCGCGGTGGTGATCGACTGCTTCGGCGATCCCGGACTGTTTCCGGCGCGGGAAGCGGTGCGCATACCCGTGCTGGGTCCCGGTGAGACGTCCATGCATACCGCGGCTCTGCTCGCCGGTCGCTTCTCGGTGATTACGGTGCTCGAGGATGTGGTGCCGATGATCGAAAACTGTGCGACGGTATACGGGTTTTCTCGGCTGCGCGGAGCATATCCGCAATACGCTGCTGAACCACGACCTGGACGTGCCGGTGCTCGATCCGGTGCCCACCACGGTACTCATGGCCCAGTCCCTGGTTCGCGGCGGCCTGTCCCACAGCAAGGTGGCGTTTCGGGCGCCCCGGTCCAAAGAAATCTCAGGCTATGAATTAGGCTGATCCGGACGTTCGTCGCGACGGAACATCATGAGCATGACGCTACCGGCTCCCGAGCGGGTCGGGATTCCCGGCGGCCTCGGGGCACATCGACTCTGCTACTGACTGTGGTCTGGTGGGGGATCTGCCCTACGCCGCAGCGGGGGAGTGAAACACCGCCGGGATGGTGCAGCTTTGCGTGTCCAGCAGGGGTTCTCTGTCGTCGTCGCGGGCTTCCCACGCCTCCCGCCATTCCCCTATCCAGGCGGGGTCCGCCACCTGGTCCGGATGATAGCTGGGGCGTAGCGAGCGCAACATGGCGCCGCTGGCCCTGACCAGGAAGAGCGTCACGCGGCCCCAGACCCGCAACCGGCTTTGGGGTCGGTACCAGAGACCATCCTTTTTCAGCATGGCGATATAGGCACGCCGCGCCATGAATGCCACGTGAAACGAGCCGTGGAGCAGGCCCGCTACGCGCAACAGGTAGCTTCCGCTAACCGCCTGGAACACGTCGAAGGCTACGGACTTGTGCTCCGTCTCTTCCACCATATGCCACAGCGAGAACGAGGCGACCGTGGGGTCACCGCCACGGAACAGGCGGATGCGGTCGTGCACGAGCCATTCCGTCATGCCCATGGTCATGGTCTCGAAGCCCGCGCAGTAAGCCAGGCGCAGGGCCAGGGAGCGTTTGGCGAGCCTGACGTAGTCCGCTTCGTAGCCTCGTTCCACCTCGGCCAGCTCCGCATGGCCGGCGGCCTTCAGTCCTTCGTTGTAGCGGCGGTGGGTCTGGAAGTGCTGCGCTTCCTGGCCGATGAAACCCTTGATGTCGGCCAGCAGATCTTCATCGTCGATGTGATCCGCCGCTTCGCGCAGGGTGCGATTCAGGAACGGTTCCAGGTAGGGCATGGTCAGCGATGCGCCGTTGAGCATGTGGCTCCACTCATGCTGCTCCGGATGCCAGACGGGGTCGATGACATGATCGAACCCGAAGGGGCTTTTGCGTACCGGTATGTCGTGGGCCATGGTCAGGACTCCCCGGTGCTCCGGTAGTGTTTCCACGCCCCCCAGAGCATCAGCGGCAGGGCGATGTGCACAGCGACCATGGGCGGCCAGCCGCTCACGAATATCAGGTCGTTCGCCAGGGATGGCCCCCAGGGTCCGCCACCCATAGCCAAGCCCCGGGTGCCGAACCAGGCATTGGCAATCGCCGGTAGCGTAAACATCCAGGCGAAGATCAACGAAGACCACACCAGCACCGTGAACTGGCGGGCAGACAGCGCGAGAAAGCGGGAGGCCAGCGCCGTCCCAATCAGGATCAGGCCATTCGTGATGCCTTCGAGGTGCGCCATGATCCAGGCGCGACTCTGCCCGGGAACCTGCACATCGATGTGCTGCATCACAGGCCACAGGTCGATCTCGCCGAGTAGCTGGAACATGTGCAGCCAACCGGTGGCGACGCTGGACAGTAGCAGTCCCGCGCCATTGAGGACGAGCAGGCTTTTTTGTCGTTCGGTCATTGTTATCTCCCTGTTATGCACCGAGCTCGTAGCCTGCACCGGTGCAGGCAGCGGGGGAAGGACCGATGGTGACGGTCCGGGGGGACATTTCGTGCCAAAATCCGGTCAAGGTGCTAGGCTCGGCGAATGGCCAGCCCATTTTTTGCCAGCGCCTATATGCGCCTGCTCTATCGCTTCCTGCAGCTCGATGAGGAGCAGGAAGCGGCGCTGTTTGCCGGGACCGGCGTCGATGCCGGGCAGCTCCTCGCCGGGGGTTCGGAGATCCCTTTCGCTGCGCAGATGCAGATCTGCCGCAACGCCCTGGCCGTCGGGGGGCCGGACCTCGGCTTGCGCGTGGGCGCCCAGCTCCAGTTGGCGGCCCATGGGCCCCTGGGTACCGCATTGCAGCATGCACCGACGTTGCGGGACGCGCTGGAAACCTTCGGTGCCTTCGGCGCCGCGCGGGCGAGCTTTTTCTCTCTGGAACTTGAGCAACAGGGTGATGAGGGCCGGCTGCATTTGCGGCTGAGTAGCCTCGACGAAGACCTGCTGGCCTACTTTACCGAGTCGATACTGTGCAGCCTGCACCATTGCATCCTGCTCTACTGCGGCGCGACACAGGGCATTAAGCGCATGACCGTGGCCTACGCCGCTCCGGCCTGGGCCGCGGCCTACAGCGACCACTTTGCGGCGCCCGTGACCTTCGCCGAGACCAGTACAACGATTCATCTGCCTGGGGAGATACTTGCGCTGGGGGCCCCGGAGCCCGATGCACGAGTCTATGCGGATTCGGTGGAGCGCTGCCGTCGCGAAGTGGGGCGCCACGCCGAGCCGGCTCTGGTTGCCGGGGAGGTAGAGCGCTTTCTGTGGGCCCACGGAGGCAGTTTATGGAGCGCCGAGGCGGTGGCGCGGGCCCTGCATACCAGCAAGCGCACGCTGCTTAGAAAGCTGGCGCTGGAGGGTACGAGCTTTCGTGCCCTTCGGGACGGCGTGCTGCGGGCCCAGGCAGAAACATCCCTGATCACCCGGGGCGTAGCAGAAACGGCCCAGGCGCTGGGCTATGCGGAAGAATCAAGTTTCCGGCGTGCCTTCAGGCGCTGGACGGGTCAGGGGCCGGCGGAGTATCGGCATTCCCTCGTCCGGGATGGTCGAGAATGAGCTTGCAGATCGCGCGCAGCATATGGTGGATGTGTTTGAAGTTTTCGAGCGTATTGGATTCCAGGCGGTACTCCTGCAGCTGTTCGATGTTGCCGTCCTTTAACTGGGCGTATTGATGGTTGCGGGCGCGCTCCACCAGCCCGTTGAAGTGCTTCTTTGACCGGTTGACCTCTTTGGCCCGGTCCGAATCGTTCTCTGCCATCGCCGCGAAAGTTGTCTGGGCCGTCAGATACAGTTCCCGGTAGACCTCGCGCAACAGGTCTTCCGTCTCGTCGGATATCTCCAGGTCGCGTTGCAGTCGCTTGAAGGCATCGGCCACGACGCCGGTCTCAATCGTGTCGGCGATCTTTTCGAGGTTGTCGGTGATCCCGAGGTACTGTTGCAGATACAGCGGCTGGGGTTCTACCAGGTCGGCGGTGGCGAGTTTGCGCAGGTAGATGGTGATGGTGTCGGCGAGCGCATCGATCTCCTCGTCCCGCTGCTGCAAAGACACGATGCGCTCCTGCGTGCCCACGAGCAGCGTCGGGAAGCTGTCCTTGATCATCTCCAGCACCTTGTCGGCGACGCGGGTGAGTTCGAGGTGCACGCGATCAAAAGCCATCGGGGGTTGCATCAGGTACATCTTGTCGAGGTAGATCGGCTTGTCTTCGGCCGCGGGGTCAGCGG
>CAXBBA010000325.1:0-3732 GCA_963973805.1 uncultured Halieaceae bacterium
CCGCCAACGATGCTTGAGGACATGTTTCCGGCGCCGATAAAGGCGGTTTTGAAAGCGCTCACGAGCAAGACCTGCTCCGTAAAATCGGGGCGCCATAGTATACATGCGCGGTGGCTGGAATGGCCTGGTTCACCTCAGGATGACGGGGGTTTGGCGCGGCGGGGGCCGAAGATCGCCGTGCCGATGCGCACCATGGTGCTGCCCGCGGCGATAGCCGCCTCCAGATCCGCCGACATGCCCACGGACAGGGTGTCCATCGCCGGGTAATCGCCCTGCAGCTGTTCGTAGAGCCGCGCCAGCTTGGCGGCGGCTTCGCGCTGCTCGTCGAAGTCGTCGCTGGGCGCGGGAATCGCCATCAGACCCCGCAATCGCAGCAGGGGCAGCTCCTCGGCGAGCGCGGCCAGGGCGGGAAGGTCCTCGGCCCGGGCGCCGGATTTACTTGCTTCACCCGAGATATTCACCTGCAGGCAGATCTGCAGCGGCCCCAGTTTCTTATCCCGCTGATCGTTCAGCCTTTGCAGGATTTTCTCCCGATCCACGCTGTGCACCCAGGCAAAGTTTGCCGCCAGCTGCCGGGTCTTGTTGGACTGGATCGGGCCGATGAAGTGCCAGCACAGGGGCAGGTCTGCACAGGCTTCAATCTTCGCCAGCGCATCCTGCAGATAGTTCTCGCCGAAATCGCGCAAACCGGCCTTGGCGGCGGCGCGCACGGCCTCAACGGGTTGGGTTTTGCTCACGGCCATGACGCGGACCGCATCCGCTGCGCGCCCGTGTTTTTGCGGTGCTTACCTGCGCAAGGACCTTTGCTATATTGGCACTGATAAATTCTTCAGACATGGCGCTATCTTAGCGAAGTCGGGGCGACGAAACTCGGTTCCACGACAGATCGCCGGTGGTGTCGCGGCAGTCGGACTCGGGTCGACAGGTAGAGGGGAGCACGGATCGTCTATGGATATCACGGAACTGCTGGCGTTCAGCGCCAAACAGGGGGCCTCCGATCTTCACCTTTCTGCGGGCCTGCCGCCCATGATCCGTGTCGATGGGGATGTCCGGCGCATCAACCTGCCGCCCCTGGAGCACAAGCAGGTTCACGATCTCATCTACGACATCATGAACGACAAGCAGCGCAAGGACTTCGAAGAATTCCTTGAGACGGACTTTTCCTTTGAGGTTCCCGGTGTCGCATGGGCCAGGTGTTCCGCGATGTCAGCATGATGCCCCGGGGCCTGGTGCTGGTGACGGGGCCCACGGGCTCGGGAAAATCTACCACCCTTGCGGCGATGATCGACTTCATCAACGACAACAAGTACGAACACATTCTTACGATCGAGGATCCGATCGAATTCGTGCACGAAAGCCGCAAGTGCCTGGTGAACCAGCGCGAGGTACACCGCGACACCCTCGGTTTTGCCGAGGCGCTGCGCAGTGCCCTGCGGGAAGACCCGGATATCATTCTGGTCGGTGAGATGCGTGACCTCGAAACCATCCGCCTGGCGCTGACCGCGGCAGAGACGGGGCACCTGGTGTTCGGCACGCTCCACACGACTTCCGCAGCGAAGACCATCGACCGCGTGATTGATGTGTTCCCCGCAGCGGAAAAGTCCATGGTGCGGTCCATGCTCTCGGAATCCCTGCAGGCCGTGGTGTCCCAGACCCTGCTCAAGCGCGCGTCGGGGGGCCGGGTGGCGGCGCATGAAATCATGCGTGCGACGTCGGCGATTCGGAATCTGATTCGCGAAGACAAGGTGGCGCAGATGTATTCGGCGATCCAGACGGGGCAGGCCGTGGGTATGCAGACCATGGACCAGTGCCTGAAGGACCTGGTGGACAAGCGCATTATCAGCCGCGATGTGGCTCGGGAAAAAGCGCGCATGCCCGAGAATTTCTAGCGGCGTACTGCGTTTTGCGACAATAAGTACAAGGGGGTAAGTCCGGTATGCAGATTGACGAGCTGTTGGCAAAGATTGTCGAGACCGAGGCTTCGGACGGGTTTATCACGGCCCGCGCCGCCCCCTCCATCAAGGTCGATGGGGAGATACACGCCATCGGCAAGGAGAGCCTGACGGATGAACAGGCCCGGTCCCTCGTCCTCGAAACCATGAATCCCACGCAGCAGACGGAATTTCTGCGCGACCAGGAGAGCAACTACGCCATCCACTCCGAGGCGTACGGACGTTTTCGGGCGAGCGCGTTCATCCAGCGCGGGCAGTTCGGTCTGGTGCTGCGGCGCATCAAGTCAGAGATTCCCCGCATCCCGGACCTCGGCCTGCCACCGATTGTCGCGGACCTGGCGATGGCCAAGCGCGGTCTTGTGATTTTTGTGGGGGGCACGGGTACGGGTAAGTCCACCTCCCTGGCGGCGATGGTGGGCCATCGCAATCGCCACAGCCGCGGTCATATCCTGTCCATCGAGGACCCCATCGAGTTTATCCACGATCACGCGGGATGCCTGGTCACGCAGCGCGAGGTGGGTCTGGACACGGAGTCCTTCGAAGTCGGACTGAAGAACGCCCTGCGCCAGGCACCGGATGTGATCCTGATCGGCGAAGTACGCTCCGCCGAAACCATGGCCCACGCACTGACTTTCGCTGAAACCGGTCACTTGTGCCTGTGTACGCTGCACGCGAATAACGCCAACCAGGCCATCGACCGGATTCTGAGCTTCTTCCCCACGGCGCGCCACGATCAGGTGCTGATGGACCTGTCCCTGAACCTGCGGGCCATGATCGCCCAGCAGCTGCTGCCCCGGGTCAGCGGCGAGGGGCGGGTTCCGGTGATGGAGGTGTTGCTCAACTCTCCGTTGATCAAGGACCATATCCGCAGTGGGAACGTGCATCTCATCAAGGAAGTCATGGCCAAGTCCAAGGAACTGGGCATGCAGACCCTGGATCAGTCCCTCCTCGACAAATACTGTGAGGGTGAAATCGCCGCCGACGAAGCGATTCGCTGCGCGGACTCCGCCAACGAGGTGCGCCTGGGCATCAAGATGTTTGACAAGCAGGGCAGCTCCTACAAGAGCAAGGTCGCCCTTACCGTCGACCAGGCGTAGTGCTCCCTAGCGGCCGAGCCAGTCCCTCAGGATGAGTTCGGCGGCGAGGCTGTCCACAGGCTGTTGACGGTAGTTGCCCCGGTGACCCGCGGCGCGCTGCTCCTGTTTCACCTCGAAGCTGCTCAGGCGCTCGTCCACCATCTCTGTGGGAATGCCCATGCGGCCCTCGATGCGGCGGGAGAATCGCCGCGCCCGCTCCGCCATGTCGCTCACGCTGCCGTCCATGTTCAGGGGGTCCCCCACCAGGATCAGGTCCGGCTGCCACTCGCGGCAGAGGCTGGCGACCTCGTTCCAGTCCGGCTGTCCGTCCCGGGCCTTCAGCACCGTCAGGGGTTCGCTGGTACCGAGCAGGGCGTTGCCCACCGCGACACCGATCTGGCGCAGGCCATAGTCAAAGGCAAGGAGGCGCTGGGCACCTTCACCGCGCGTCACCTCAGGCGTGGCCCGCCTCGGTGGTCAGCAGGTTCATATCGATACCCAGCGCCCTGGCGGCGACGGCAACCCGCTGTTCCATGGGGGTGTCAAAGATGATGCGGTGGTCTGCGGGGAGCGTCAGCCAGCTGTTGGCGGCGATCTCCTCCTCCAGCTGACCGGCGGACCAGCCGGCGTAACCCAGGGTAATCACGAACTGTTCCGGGCCCTCGTCAGCGGCTATGGATTTGAGAATATCCTGGGAGGTCGTG
>CAXBBA010000326.1:0-3719 GCA_963973805.1 uncultured Halieaceae bacterium
TGAGGTCGAAGAGCGTGCTGGCGCGTGCCTCCTCCTCACTGTAGCCGTATAGCACCTCCGAGGCCCGGTTCCAGTAGCTTACAGAGCCGTCAGTGCGATAGCCCTGCACCGCAACACCGTCAACATCCTGGAGGATACGACGGAAGCGATTTTCACTTTCTTGCAGCCAGAGCAGCGTTTCGTCTTCTGTGGATTTTTCGGTCATGGCAATGCGAGCGTAGCAATAGCTGCTTCAATCTGTGATCTCATACCCTTCGCGGGGGAAGTGAACGTGCACGGTGCCGACACGCTCGTTCTCTCGGGCAATGATGTAGCGATCAGGGGCGACCGCCACCAGCGTCCCGCTCGTGCCGACCCGGGCGTAGTCATCGGGAAGAATCGACACTTTCTTACCCAGGAGTTCGCCGCTGTCCGCGCCTGATGGAAGGCTCCGGGGCTCGCAGGCGCGCGCTGCAGCAAAGGCGTCCTCCGCCGTCTGTTCCTGGCGCTGACCCTGCCCCAGATCATCCATGGCGTGCAGCCAACGCGCAACGTTGCGATGCGACGGCAGGGACCTTGCCCCGCCCACACTTCGGGCAAGCCAGATGGGATGGTAGACGCAGAAGTCGGCGTAGGTGGGTTCATCCCCCGAGAGCATGGATTGCGAAGAGAGATGGGAGTCCAGATCAGACAGGAAGGCGTCGAACAGCTGTCGCGCGGCGGCCCCCTGCGGTGGGCGCACCCTCGCGCCGCGCATCATCCCTTTCCGGTCGCGCACAAACTTCAGGGTCCCGACGGGTCCGCTGGTCCGCAGCAGAACCCCCAGGAGCTTCAGCGGCGATACGGACGTGATCGCCGCGAAGAACACCTCGCGCTCTGCCCGCTCGGCCAGCGCGCGGGCCGCCGGATCTTCCACCTGTGGCGCCAACTCTGTGCGGCCCGTGAGCGCCGCCACCTCAACCGCGATCAAGCGGCTGTCGCAGAACACGTCGGCGCCGATCTGAGCCACAGGAATGCGGCGGTACCCGCCCACGAGGGGCTCGACGCCGGGGCGCGGCGGATAGGGCGGCGCGAGCACCGAACCCCATTCGGCTGCCGCCAGACCGAACATGGCGCGGATCTTATGCGCATAGGGTGACTGTTCGTAATGGTGTAGCAGGAACGCTGCATCCCCTGATGTCATCGCATTGACCCCCAAAGACCGAACAAAGTGTTTGAAAACACCACTATAGGCGCTCAGCACCGGTTTGCGCCAGACGTACCGGAATGGGAGACTGAAATACAGTGAGTGGCACTGGAGCAGTTCGCAGGGAGGGCAGGAGCACCAATGCCTGCGATGGCGTCCAAACGCACAGCGGCGATCAAGCCAGGGAAGGAAAACCTTGAAGCGAAACTTGCAATCGAAGCTGGCCTGGCGCCTGCTCAAGCAGCTCCGCAAGGTCTGGGTACGGGTGCTTGGTTATGCCTTTCTGGCGGTGGGCACCGTTGCGCTGGCCGAGCTGCTGGGCGATCTTCTGCCCCGCAGCTGGAGCACCTCCATCAGCGCCGATGCAGTGGACCGCCTGCTCAGCATCATGGCATCGTCCATGCTCGCGGTGACCACGTTCTCGCTCTCGGTAGCGGTGTCGGCCTTCTCGGCCGCGGCACGATCTGCCACTCCACGGTCCACGGCACTGCTGCAGCAGGACCCCACTACGCAGAACGTGCTGTCCACGTTCCTCGGCGCCTTCATTTTCAGTCTTCTCGGTCTCGTGGCAAAAAGCGCCGGCGTCTACTCCGAAACCGGGTTGTTCGTGCTGTTTGTCTCGACCGCGTTGGTGGTGCTGCTCGTGGTACTCGCCTTCCTGCGCTGGATCGCTCACCTGATGCGCTTTGGCCGCATGGAGGACACGCTCGACCGCGTGGAATCCGCCACCGCCGATGCCATCGCTCTGCGCCGGGCCAACCCTCTCCTGGGCGGAGCCTGCGACTCCGGCGAGGAGCCGGCGCAATCCCAGGCAATTCACGCGACGGTCACCGCCTACGTGCAGCACATCGACATGCAAGCACTGGCACAGATCGCCTACGACCACGGCGCACGGTTGTGGCTGAAGGCCGTACCCGGCAGCTTCCTGCACCGCGGCCAGGTGCTCGCGCTCGTAGAGGGAGCGGAGCTCGACGAGGCGGAGTGCCAGCGGGTGCGCAGTGCTTTCACCTGCGAACACAGCCGCACCTTCGACCAGGACCCGCGCTTCGGCCTGCTCGTACTGTCAGAAATTGCATCCCGGGCGCTCTCCCCCGGCGTCAACGACCCCGGCACCGCCATCGACGTGATTGGCCGCCTCGCCCGCGTGCTGAGTCATTGGTGCCCCGAAGAGCGACAGGAGGAAGCGCCATGCCCCGAGGTACTCCTCCCCGCCATCGAGCCCCGGGACCTGCTCGAAGACGCCTTCGCCGCCACCATTCGCGACGCCGGAAACATCTTCGAAGTGCATATGCGCATCCAGAAAGCGTTGTCGGCCCTGGCCCAGACCCAGCCCGATGAATTTGGCGAGCCCGCCAGCGCGCTGGCCCGGCGGTCCATCGCCGTTGCAGAAAAAGCCGGTGTCCACACCGACGACCTGAAACGACTCAGACAGGACCGCTAGCGATTCTGGTAACGATTCAGATCGAACAGACCCGCTTCAACGGGGTGGGTAGACTCGTAGGCTGCGTTCAGGTCGTCACTGAACTTCCAGAACCAGGGCGCAGTGCGCCGCACGCCAAAGCGCTCCACGAGACGGGTGTAGTCGTCGTCGCTCTGCATGGCGAGGATCGCGTCGGTGAATGCGGAAAGGTTCGCTTCCGGGACCTGGAAAAACATATTGGGATAGGCCCCGACAAAGCCCCGGGCTACCGTTAGCGTGTCTTCGTCGGGCAAACGGCGATCTTCTTCGAAGAACAACTGGGTGTTATTGCTGAAGGCCCGGTTGTGCAGCAACGAGTAATAGACCGGGTCCCCCGTCGCCTTGAGCACCTGCAACACCATCGCCTCCGGCATATAAGCGAAGCTGGCGTCGGCGACCTCCATGAGACGCGCCAGGGACGGCTCGGTCACCGCGTAGCGATCGTTGCTGGCGGTGGGAATACGCTGGCGAAACAGATTCATCAGCTCCGATTTCGTGTCCTTCGTACGATAGGTGATCGAAGTGGGCCGCTCGAAGCGTGCGTTGTCCGGCGAAAGCACATAGTCCCGCACGTGATCCTTTGCATCCCGGTACCAGTGATTGCGCAGCGCCCGTCGATCCTCCTCGGGCAGGAAGAGCAGGAACGCCAGCTCCCCCTCCATGCGCAGGAAGTCCATATACAGGCGACTTTCCAGCTGGTGCCCCACGGCACCGTAAACATCAAAGCCCGCAACCAGCAGATAGTGAATCCGCTCCAGCAGGGAGTAATCGATCACCCACATGGTTTTGGGCTGCTGACCCACGAGCCCCTTCACCACCGACGCGCTGTCCAGGTGCCGGAACACGGTCAGGGTGGCATTGTCGTTGCGCTCGGGACCCCCGTCCCAGATCAGGTCCATATCCAGGCGCAGCTGATCCTCCTCGAGCTGCTCCGCTATCGCCCGGGCCTGGGATTCGAGGAACCGCTGCTGGCTCTTGGCGTAACTGCGCCACTGCAGCAGCGTCACGACCAGACTCCCCTTGGGCTGGGGCAGGCGCATCTCGCGCGCTTCGGCGGCCAGAAAGTTTTCATGCTGCTCCGGATCCAGCGTGTTC
>CAXBBA010000327.1:0-3700 GCA_963973805.1 uncultured Halieaceae bacterium
TACGCCTGTTCGGCAAACCCGAAATCAAGGGCCGGCGACGCATGGGGGTAGCACTGGCCTCGGGCCACGACGTCGATGAAGCGCGGCGCAAGGCGCTGCACAGCGTGGCGGCGGTGCGGGTGCAACTCGACTGATAGAGACCACCCGCTCTTGAAAAGCAGAACATGGTCCCCAAATAGGTAACGTGGGTGCTCGATGGAGGCCCACCTAAACCAATATTGCTTCTTATGGAGAATATGACCATGCGTAACACAATCGATTTTTCCCCCCTTTACCACTCTGCCATCGGCTTTGACCGTATGGCCAACCTGCTGGATTCCGTAGCCCGGGATGCCAAGCCCAGCTATCCGCCCTACAACATCGAACAGGTGGACGAGAACGAATACCGCATCACCATGGCGGTGGCGGGCTTCACCGAAGACCAGCTCGAGATCACCAGCGAACAGAACACGCTGCTGATCAGCGGTCGCCAGCAGGACGACAGCGAAGATCGCAACTACCTGCATCGCGGCATTGCTGCGCGCAACTTCGAGCGCAAGTTCCAGCTCGCGGAGCGTGTG
This sequence comes from uncultured Halieaceae bacterium, assembly GCA_963973805.1. Taxonomy (GTDB): domain Bacteria; phylum Pseudomonadota; class Gammaproteobacteria; order Pseudomonadales; family Halieaceae; genus Congregibacter. The sequence continues at coordinate 561 of CAXBBA010000327.1, forward strand.
AAGGTGGTTACTGCCCGCCTGGAAAACGGACTACTGCACGTCAATCTGGTGCGGGAAGTACCCGAGGCGATGAAGCCGCGCAAGATCGCGATCGAAGCGGATCGCACCGCGCTGCTGGAGCAGAACGCGGCGGCTGCCTAAGTAGCGCTTTTCGGCGCGAGCTGTCTCGCATGGCCTGTCTCGATTGATCAGGCTCGCGCAACCCGACTGGCGGGGCTTCGGCTCCGCCATTTCTTTATCTGATGCAGCAACAACCCCGCCACCGCACGATCAACGGATCGCGCGCCGGGATAGAAAACTGGAGCGGATTGGGTTGTGAGGCTGGGGCAGCGTGGAGCGCGGTGCTAACGTGATGCGTTACGTGCTGCGTTACGTGATGGTTAGTACGCGAGCGGCGAGACTTCAGAGACGCCATTCAGCCAGGTGACGAGCTCCTGGGGGTCGCGGGGCACCCATTCCGTATTGACGCCGTACACCTGCGCCTCATCGGTGATGCCGTCGGCAAAGGCCTGCGCATCCACCATGGTATTGAACCAGGCCGATCTCAGCGTTCCCGCGGGTTCGTCGATCTTGTGATAAATCACCCGGTAAACGGTCGCTTCTTCTTGTACAGCAGTGGTGACGTTGGCCAGTTTACGGCTCATCTACCAATCCCTTTGTGAAGTTCCCGCCGATGCATGCCGGACGGTCGCATGGTGCCTGGAGCCGACACGATAATTCATGGCCCAGGCAAACGCGATACCCAATTTGAGGCACAGGGAACTTTATAGTTAGCAAGTACTCAGTCGCAGCAAATTTCAAACCAGAACAAGAAAAATCAACCCCTTCAATGCCTTAGCAACCGGGCCAACTCCCCCCTGTAAAATCTTTCGACAATGAACACCGCTGAGAGACCGCTGAAAGGCCTCTGAGAGCCCGTCGTTCGCGGGCCATCGCGGTATTTCTTCGATTCGTCGAAGAAACCCGGCAACGACGCTCCCGACCCGGTAGGGTGCACAGCTGCACCCATCCGGCGCGAATTATAGGCGCAAACCATAAGGAAAAGGGCCTCAGATGAATCACCCCTGGCGCATTATCGCGGTGTTCCTGGCACTCGTTGTTTGCTTCTATCCCGCAGGCATCTGGCTGCTACTGCGCACGCAGAGCGCCAGCGCCCTGATGCTGACCGTGGGTGCGGCAACGGTGGGGGCCTGCCTGCTGTGCCGGCGCGAGCTCGGCTCCCTGGGGTGGCACTGGGGCGACTGGCGGCAGCAGTACCACAGCTATTTGATCCCCCTGGCCTATGTGTCCGTCGCCTACGCGGGCATCTGGACCCTGGGCGCTGGCAACTGGTACGACCCGGGCTTCGTCGAGGCACTGCGGTCCGGCTACATGCTGGAATCGTGGTCCGACGACGCCATCATCGCCCTGCGATTCATCCTGACCGCCACCCTGAGCGTGGTGTTGCTGCTGCCGGGCGTCCTCGGCGAAGAAATGGGCTGGCGGGGCCTGCTCGTTCCGGCGCTTTCGCAGCGCCTGAGCTTCACCCAGGTTGCGCTGGTGAGCGGTCTGCTGTGGTCCATGTGGCACTGGCCCCTGATGTTTCTGGGCTTTTATGGGAACGCCGAAACGCCCCTGCCCTACCAGCTGGCCTGCTTCACGGTGTGCATCGTGTCGATGTCGTTTGTGATGACGTACATCCGCTACAAAACCGACAGCCTGTGGCCCGCCGTGGTGTTTCATATGAGCCACAACGCCTTTCTGCAGAAGTTCTTCACCCCCATCACCGCCGAGACTGCCAACACCCCGTGGTATGCCGATGAGTTCGGCCTGGCCGTGCCCCTTGCCGCCAGCGTCTTTGCATTGATTTACTGGCGCCGGGGGCAGCGGGAGTTTGCGGCGCCGGCAAGTGGAGCGGGAACGGCCTAGCATGACGCCCCTGACCACCGAGCGTCTGCTGCTGCGCGACGCGCGCCAGGGCGACGAGCTGGCGCTCGCGTCGTATCACGCAGACCCCCGCTACCTCGCGCACTACAGCAGCGCACCGGACACCCTGGCCATCGTGAACAAGGCGATCGCCTGGGCCAAGGAGACGCCACGGCAGAACTATCAGCTGATGATCGAGCTCCGGGAGACGCGCCAGGTCATGGGCTGCGTCGGCCTGCGGCAAACAGCAGCCCGGGTGGGCGCGGCAGAGATCGGCATCGAACTGGCACCGGATTACTGGGGCATGGGCCTTGCTTCGGAAGCGGCCGGTGAGATCATGCGCTTTGCGTCAATGACGCTCGGGCTGGAGACGCTCGTGTCGAAAACCTCCCCCGCCAACCTGCCGGCTCATGCGTTGCTTGGCAGCCTGGGTTTTATCCCCGGCGTCACGCGCTCCGGAGCGTGGGTGTTTGAGACACAGCTGGAATCTGCCAGGCGCTATTGAGGGACAACGCGTTTGGCCGCGCCGACCTTCGGTGCCATGGTGATCAGAAGAAAGGGCCGAGCATCATGGCCCAGAGCAGCGAAACCCCATCGCTCAATGAGAGGCCAACCGCTTCATCGCCTCGGCCTTCACCTTATCCACCGCGGGCGCCAGCTTCTGCAGCGCGCTGCCCGGGGGTGCGCTCGCCACCTCGGTAAAGGTCACCCGGCTACCGCTATCGGCCGCTTCAATCTGGATCGTCCAGATCACGTAGGCGCCGACACCCTGGAGCGGCCCGAAAGGTGCCTCGAGGCGCAGCAACTTGCCGTCGATAACCTGCACAACAGTACCGTGGGCAACGGAGCCACCATCCCAGTCTTCGCGCCACAGCCCACCGGCCTGGGGGTCGAGGCTCAGGTTTTGGGCCTTGCCGGAATAGCTGTGGTCGGGATTCCACCACTGTTCGGGGTGTATCAGGCGATCCCAGAGAGCGTCAGGCGAGAGCGCCGTGGTGGCGGAATGGGACAGGCGGTAGTGCGTATCGCTGGCCGCGATAAGCTCGGCGTGGACTGGTAATGCGAGGATCGCCGGTAACAGTGCGATGGCGTACAGCGGTTGTTTCAAGCAAACCTGAAAATTCATCATTTACTCCCAGACTATTGCAGCGCCCCAAGTGCCAGGACAGTAGCACTTTCTCATGTGCAGCGAGCGCGCACTTCGGGAGTATGTGCTGCATTAGCGCGACAACCTT
>CAXBBA010000328.1:0-3682 GCA_963973805.1 uncultured Halieaceae bacterium
AAAACGTGGGCGCCGAGTTCTACCACACGATTTTCTACATCGTGGAGTCCGAAGTAGACGAAGGCACGATCTGGGTCGGCGCTGATGACGGACTACTACACCTGACCCGCGATGGAGGTGACAGCTGGAGCGATGTCTCCCCTCCCCATCGTGGTGAAGCCATGGTCAACGCCATTGAACTGTCGCCCCACGCCGAAGGCACCGCTTATGTCGCCGTCACGGGCTACAAGCTCAATGACTTCGCGCCCTATATCTACAAGACCAGCAACCACGGCAAGCGCTGGAAGCGAATCGACAAGGGCCTGCCGGAAGGAGCCTTCGTGCGCGTCGTGCGCGAGGATCCCCTCGTCAGGGGCATGCTCTATGCAGGCACCGAAAAAGGCCTGTTCGTATCCTGGAACGACGGCGCCGATTGGCAGCGGGCGGACATGAATCTACCCCCGGCGCCCATCACGGACCTGCGCGCTCGGGAAGACGCCCTGGCCATCGCCACCCAGGGCCGGGCGTTCTGGGTGCTGGACGATCTCTTTGTCCTTCGCCAGGCCCCCCGGGCAGATGCCACGGCGGCACTGCAGGTCTACACCCCTCCCGCGCTGCCCATGGGCCGTCCGTCGAATCGTGGCGGCGGCATCGAGGGAGAAAATCCCTCGCCGGACCTGCCCGTCTACTACTACCTGCGCGAGGACCTCGGCGACGACGTTGCCCTGTCCATAGACATACTGAACGCGGATGGTGCGGTGGTACGCCACTACAGCAGCGATGAAAGCGCCCATGATCGCTGCATGCTCGCGGGCATGGACCCGCGCAGCCCCTTCACCCTGGACTACCCGTCGACGCAGGCAGGTCTGCAGCGCTGGGACTGGGATCTCTACGCCGATGACGTTCCCTGTGTCGACGGACACTTCGTCTTTGAGGGCTACGGCGGTCCCGCCGTCGCACCGGGTTCCTACACGGTGCACGTCACCGCTGGCCCCCATAGCGCCACCACCGACGTGGAGGTTCTTCGGGACCCTCGCATTGATGCCAGCGACGAGGAAATCCAGGACTGGGTTAAAACGCAAGTACGCCTCGCAGACCAACTCGAAACGGTTCTGGCAACGCTCGGCAAAGCGCGAGAAGCCCGGGAACAGGCCCGTGCGCTGGGAGACGGCAGCGAGGACGCCTCGGTGCAGCAAATGGCCGACGACGCCATTGCGGCGATTGATGCCTGGGAATCCCACATCACGGAATTGCGTCACGAGACCTTTGAAGATGAAGACGCCTGGGTCATGAAACTCGACGGCCAGCTGCGTCACCTCCTCGACGTAGTGGACAGCAGCGGCGCCCCCGTGACTGCCGGGGCGCGGGAACGATCCGAGGATCTGGCGGCGCTATGGGAAGAGCAACGGAAGGCACTACAGCAGATAACGGCCCGGTACCTCGAGCCGCTGAATGCCTGGGCGGACAGCAACTCGATTCCCCATATTTTGACACCCCTGGCAGAGTAGCGGCGTGAGCCGAACTCACAGGAGTAACAGGCAAAGCGAGTCGAGGCACAGAGCAATGCCAGGCAGAAAGAAGCCATCGCATTGCAGGCTCAGCGGCGATCACCCTCGGCCAGCGCTCCTTAGCCCAAATGGGAGTAACCCGGAAGAGCTTTGATGAACGAAAAGCCGAACTGGCTACGATTGTGAAAACGGTGAACGCGGAATCCAAACGAACAGTGGGATAGCCCCCAAAACCTTACACTTTATGCGCCCCCGGGTGCTGCCGACCAACCGCCCGGATGCATACGGCGGCACCCACTATAGATGGTTAAGAACTATGGAAAACACGCGTGGCAGCCTGTTTATGGTAATGGCCATGGCGGCATTTGCCGTTGAGGACATGTTTCTCAAGGCCGCGGCACGGGAGACTGATATCGGTGTCGTACTCACGTATTTTGGTGTGGGTGGAGCACTGATGTTCATGTTGCTGACGTGGCGCCGGGGTGAGGCGGTGATAGACCGGGCGATGCTGTCACGGGCTGTGGTGATCCGCGAGATCTGCGAGATGACCGGCCGCGTCTGTTATTCCCTGGCCATCGTACTCATACCCCTGTCCAGTACTTCAGCCATTCTCCAGTCCGCTCCCCTCATGGTGATCCTGGGTGCGGCACTGATCTTCGGGGAGAACGTCGGGATTCGGCGTTGGGCGGCGATCGCCGTCGGGTTTGTGGGGGTGATGATGATCATCCGCCCCGGTCTCGATGCCTTTGATCCGGCATCGCTCCTTGCAGTTATCGGCACCATGGGGTTTGCCGGACGTGACCTGGCAACCCGGGCGGCCTCACCGGTTCTGTCCAACGTACAACTTGGAACCTGCGGCTTCCTGGTACTTATTCCATCGGGAATTCTATTGCAGTGTTTTAGCGATGCAGCCTTCGCCAGGGACAGCTGGAGCCCGGCACCCGCCACCAGCGCTATGATCCTGGGCGCGATGGTGGTCGGAGTGCTGGCATACAATGCGCTGACCATCGCCATGCGCACCGGTGAAGTTTCCGCAGTCACGCCGTTCCGATACACCCGCCTGTTGTTTGCCATGATCCTGGGGATGCTGGTCTTCGGTGAACGGCCGGACCTTCTGACCCTCGTGGGCAGCGCCCTGATCGTCGTCAGCGGCACCTACTCCCTGTTATTGAGCCGCCGCAGGGTCAGATTGCAACCGTCATGAACGACTCCCGCGCACCCCGCTGGGGTAACGCTTCGGGCCGGCCTTGAAAGCGGTCCCCGGATAAAGGTCCTAACCCCTTCGGCACGAGTGGACCCAGGCAGGATGGTGTTCATCCGTAACGCCTGTCCCTTTGCAATTCCACGGATTCATAGATTCCCAGGTTGTCAATGAGAATGTCGACTTCAGGTAGCTCAGTGATCGTCTTATCGTTGCCTTCCCGCGTCGCGTTGTCTGCGACCAGGCTGATGAGCTGGGCATCGGGCACCCGCTTGAGTATGGCTTTCACCGCGCTCTGGAACAGCAGCCGGGTTGTAGGCTGTTTGCTCGAACTACCCGGAAGTTAAGTTTGACCGAGGATGGGAAGGGTAGTACGCGGCCCGCCCCCCCTCTTCAACAAAACATCAGATCTTCTTCAAGGTTGGCAGCACAGCCCTCGCTACGCTGGCCGTGTGGTTGAGAACTGCACCCAGGCTGCCGACAACAAGGCAGCCTGCATTCGCACAAACGAAGGAGAGAACAACATGAGCACTACCGAAGAATTTGCAGGCCAGGTCGTTACAGATATGGGCGCCACGCTGTCTGGCGTGATGACCAGCCTCGGAGACAAGCTGGGACTATACAAGGCCATGGCATTTGCGGGCCCGGTGACACCCAATGTCTTGGCGAAGAAGCTTGGCCTTGCTGAACGGTATGTCCGCGAGTGGTTGAACAACCAGGTTGCCGGGCAATACCTGAGCTACAACAAGCTGGACAGCACCTATGAACTGCCCGATGCGCATGTCCCGGTCCTGGCCGACCCCGACAGCCCGGTGTTTCTGGTGCCTGCACTCGAAGTTGCCGCCTCGCTTTGGCACGATGAAGACAAACTGCTGAGCGTCTTCAAAACTGGCGAGGGGATCTCCTGGGGCGAACACAATCACCGCCTGTTTTGCGGCAGCGAGTCCCTCTTCCGGCCGGGCTACAAGAGCTTTCTGGTAGACGAATGGCTGGC
>CAXBBA010000329.1:0-3679 GCA_963973805.1 uncultured Halieaceae bacterium
TGTAGGCGTCGGTATAGCGCCCTTCGGCGATCAGGCGTATGTACTCAGGTACCGGGGTGTGGGCCGGACAGCCATACTGGCAATCCACCACCTTATGAAAGTACTCGGGATCGGTGATATCAGTTGGTTTCACAGCCGGCTGTTCCCTCCACGCTGCACCCGCCCCGGGGGACGGAGACTTCAGTTATTTTCTTGCGGCGGCGAATTGTGACACTTTTGCAAGGGATTTTCAGTTAAATTACTCGTAGTTTGTGGCGGACGCGCGCCCAAACAGCAAACCAATAACAACAAACAGGAGCAGGTACATGCGACGCGTATCGGTGGCAGCTGTGGTTTTGTTCGCACTGGTGCTGGCCGCCTACTACGGGGCGGTGCACACGGTTCAGGGGCAGGATGCCTTGCTGAAACGCGCGGCGGGTAACATTGCTCGTCCGACCGATCCCGAGCTTTCCGGGTTGCGGGTCCACGTTTGCGGCAGCGCGGCACCGCTCCCGGCGCCGGGGCGCGCCAATGCCTGCATCGCGGTCCTCACCCCGGAGCACTTCTTTATCGTGGACGCCGGCAGTGGGTCCGCCAACAACCTGGGCGTGGCCCAGCTGCCCCTGCAGCGCCTCAACGCCGTTTTGCTCACGCATTTCCACTCGGACCACATCACGGACCTGCCCAACATCAACATCAACGCGTGGGCCACGGGGCACCAGGGCCCGCTACAGGTCTACGGCCCCGAAGGTGTCAGCGCTGTCGTGGACGGCTTTAACGCCGCCCTCGCCTGGGATCGCAGCTACCGCAGTGCGCACCACGGAGAGCAGCTGCTGCCCCCCGCCTGGGGCATTATGGAAGCGGTGGAGCAGGGCACGGAGGCGGTCATGACCTTCGGCGATCTCACCATCACCGTGTTTCCGGCGGCCCATGAACCGGTGGCGCCCGCCGTCAGCTATCGCTTCGACTACCGGGGCCGCTCCGTGGTGATCACCGGCGACACGCTGGTCACCGAGCGCCTGCGCACCATGGTCGATGACGCGGACCTGCTGCTGACGGACGCCCTGTCTCTGCCCATCATCAAGGCCATGCACAACGGTGCCGCGGCGGGAGGCCAGGACCGCATCGCCCGCATCCTCGCTGACATCCAGGACTACCATGCCAGCACCGCCGACGTCGCCGAGCTGACCCGCAGCACCGGCGTGGGCATGACCGCCCTGTACCACCTGGTGCCGGGGCCGCGAAACGCGGTGATGGAGAACATCTTCAAGCGGGAATTCAGCGACAACATGGTGCTCACGCACGACGGCATGGAGTTCGAGCTGCTGCCGGACTCGGACACGATCACCGTGCGGGACTGAGGTGACCATGGGCCGACTTGTTACAGATACGTCAGCAAGTTTCTACGGAAATCTGACGCCACACCAACCGAGCTCCAGACCATGACCTCGAAACGGTGGATTCGCGTTATCGCCATCGCCGCCCTTGTCGGGGTCGGCGCCGTCGCCAGCTGGGCCGCACTGGATACGGCCTTTCACCTGACCGGCGACTATGAATTCTGCACCGGCTGCCACGCCTACGCCCCCATCGCCGCGTCCTACCGCGAAGACCTCCACGGCGGCAACAATCCCACGGGCATGCGCGCGGCCTGCAACGACTGCCACCTGCCCCACGACAACTCCCTGCACTACTTTTTTGTGAAGGCGAAGCACGGGGTGATGGATCCGATGATGGAAATCATCAAGGACCCCGAAGACATCGACTGGCATGGCAACCGCCAGAACCGCGAGCGCTTCGTGTATGACTCCGGCTGCCTGTCCTGCCACAAGTACCTGCAGGAGCAGACGCAGCAGAATCCGAAGGCTTTCCGGCCCCACCGCGACTACTTCGCCGCACCGGCGGAGCTCAGCTGCGTGGGCTGCCACGAACACGTCGGGCATCACCGTCTGGGTTATCACCTCGAACAGACGGGCTGGCCCCAGTCCCCGGAGGAATCACCGTGACCAAACTGCACTATCTGCTTGCCAGCATCTGCCTCGCGATCACCGCCACCACCCAGGCCCAAACCAGTCCGGGAAGCCTGGCGACGGTAAAGACCCTGCAGGTGAACCGACACCTGAGCGAAGAGGGCAAGGCCTGCATCGATTGCCACCGGGAGGTGTCGCCGGGCCAGGTGGCGGACTGGAAAGAGAGCCGCCATGCCCACGCGGGGGTGTCCTGCATAGACTGTCACGCGGTGCCGGAAGACTCGCCCATGGCCATGCGCCACGCCAACGCCTCGGACACCGCCGTATTCGTATCACCCCTGGTCTCACCCAAAACCTGTGGTCGCTGCCACGTGGACGCCAAGAAGCAGTTTGACGCCAGCGGCCACTTCCGCGCCTACCACCAGATCATTCCCAAGGACAGCCTCCACGCCCTGGTGCAGGTGCACGAGGGACAGTCCATTCCCGAGCTGAAGGACGCCCCGGATGAAACCGGCTGCATGCAGTGCCACGGCACCGAGATCCAGCTCGATGAACACAACCGGCCGACGCCCCAGACCTGGCCCAACAACGGCATGGGCAATATCTACCCCGACGGCGCCACGGGCAGCTGCACCGCCTGCCACAGCCGCCACCGTTTCGACATTGCCGAAGCGCGCAAGCCCAGCGCCTGCGCCTCCTGTCACCTGGGCCCGGACCACCCGAACATCGAGATCTTCAACAACTCCAAGCACGGGCATATCTACAACACCCAGGGCGATGACTGGAACTGGGATTCCGCACCCGACGCCTGGGAGCCCGGCGACTACCGCGCCCCGACCTGTGCCACCTGCCACATGAGCGGCATCGGTGAGCTCAGTGTCACGCACAATGTGAGCGAGCGCCTGTACTGGAACCTGTGGGCCAAACGCTCGGATGTGCGCGGCTCCGATGACGTGTTGAGCCCCCTGCTTGGCGACGGTCCGGAGGGGCGCAGGAAGATGAAGAAAGTCTGCGGCAACTGCCACAGCTCAACGCACACCGACGGCTTCTTTGCCCAGGGTGACAAGGCGGTGCGCCTGTACAACGAGGGCTACTACGAGCCCGCCACGGCCATGCTCGACGAGCTGGGGGAGCGCGGGCTGCTCAAGGACAACCCCTGGTCCGATGAATTCCAGATCACCTACTACCATCTGTGGCACCACGAGGGACGCCGCGCTCGCCAGGGCGCCATGATGGGCGCCCCGGACTATGCACACTGGCATGGGTTCTTCGAGTTGCAGCAGGACCTGTACAAACTGCAGCAGATTCACGCCCGGCGCATTCAGGCCGGGGCGATCGAGGACTAGAAAAGCCTCAGGTTGCGGAGGCTTCGTAGATGCTGACGATGGTGGCGTCGAGGGTCGCGTTGAACTCGTCGTCGGACTGCTGGGCACTCAGGCCCTCGGTGAGGGCGCGGGAGAAGCTGGCAACCACACCGGCATTGCGGCTCAGCCGGCTGTTGGCTTCTTCGCGGGAGTAACCGCCGGACAGGGCCACGACGCGCAGGACCCGATCGTGCTCCACACAGGGTCCGTAGAAACCATCTTCTTCCGGCAGCGTGAGCTTGAGCATCACCTGCTCGTCTTCACCCAGGGCGTCGAGGTGCTTGAGCAGTTCCGCGCGGAGCAGAGCTTCGGCTTCCGCCTTGGCGGGACAGTGGATGTCGACTTCCGGCTCGATGATGGGCACCAGGC
>CAXBBA010000330.1:0-3671 GCA_963973805.1 uncultured Halieaceae bacterium
AGCGGCTCGTTCGAGGCAATAATGCTCTGCACGCCCTTCTTCACCTGGGTAGCCGAGGTGGAATCGGCGCGCACCACGTAGATCACCGAGTCGGCATAGGATGCGAGCACCCGCGCATCGCTCACCAGCTGCACGGGGGCCGAATCAATCACAATGCGGTCATACTTGTTCGCCAGCGCCCGCAGCGCCATGCTGAAGCGCTCGCTGCTGAGCATCTCCAGGGGGTTCGTGGGGATGATGCCCGCGGGCATCACGCTGATGCCCATGGCATCGATGCGTTCGATGCACTCTTCCAGCGGGCGAGATACCGACACGTAATGTGACAGCCCCGGGTGATTCGGCTTGAGTCCACAGCGCGTAGCGATGCTGGGCCGGCGCAGGTCCGCGCCTATCAGCAGGGTCTTCTCCATCTGCCCCAGCGCCGCCGCCAGGTTCAGGGCTGTGGTGGACTTGCCCTCGCCGGGTATGCTCGATGTCACCACGATGATCTTGGCGGGGTTGTCCAGGCCACTCAGCACAACGCCGGTGCGAATCGTCCTGAACGACTCGGCAAAGGCGCCGTTCGGCTTCTCCCAGAACTGCTCGAACTTGCCCCCCTTGTCCGTATCCATCTTCGGCACCGTGCCCAGCATGGGCAGGCCCAGCTTGTCTTGCAGGTCATCCGGCGACTTGATCGTGTTGTCCAGCGACACCAGCAGTATGGCCACGCCGCTGCCGAGCACGATGCCCAGAACCAGCGCCAGAATCGCCGAACGTTTTACGTTGGGCTTGAACGGCGCGCCCGGCGTGACAGCAGGATCGACCACTCGGGCGTGAGGTTTTTCGAAACCACCGGTCTGGCTCACGCTCTTGATGCGCGAGAAGAACACGTCGTACAGCTCACGGTTCGTCTCGACTTCGCGCTGCAGCTCCTGCAGCGGAAACTCCTTGCGGTTGAATTCCTGCAGCTCAGACTTGCGCGCATTCAGCGTGGACTCCAGCTCCCGCTCGTTCTGCAGTGCCACCTGGTATTCCCGCTCGATGCCGCTCACCACTTTGCGTACTTCCGCCGCCAGATTGCTGTTCGCCGATTCCAGCTCAGAGCGCGCCGCGATCATTTTGGGGTGTTTCGGGCCGTAGCGCTTGGCCAGCTCCGCTGTGTTGCGCTCCGCCGCGGACTGTTCCCGTTTAAGATCCTTCACCAGGGGGTGGTCCAGCACCGCGGGCAGAGTCATGAGTTCTTCTGCTGCGGAGCTGTTCAGGCTGCGCACTTCGCCGATGATGTTCTGCGCTTCGATGCGTGTGCGCGTCGCATCCTGCAGTCGCTGCCCCAGGCTCGCAAGATCGCTGTTGCCCAGGCTGGTCACGCCCTGCACGCTCACCAGGTTCTCGCGGTCCCTAAAATCCTGCAGCGCTTCTTCAGACCGGCGCAGATTCCCCTTGAGTTCTTCCAGGCGCTCGCTCAGCCAGTCCGTGGCCCGCACCGTTCCCGTCAGCCGCGCCTCCAGATCTGCTTCGATAAATTCGCGGGCTACCGAATTTGCTACGAGCGCCGCCACTCGCGGGTCCGGTGACTCAAAACTGATGTTCGCTACTAGGCTGAATTCTACGGGGCTTACACTGATACCCGCTGACACCGCATTGGCCACGGCTTGAATCCGAATTTCATCCTTCTCGGCGGGCGTAAGTTCTCGTGTCGGAACGCTATCTTTTACTAGCCAAGGCAACACGGCCTCAAGAGAATACTTCCACCAAGGCATAACGCTTTCCTTGGTGCCTTCCGTCGCCTTCAGCTGAGGCGCATATACCGGGTTCTTGTGCAACTTTAAGCGCCGCACCACCCGCTCGGCCAGCTCACGGGTCTTGAGGATATCGAACTGCGTATTCACCAAATACATATGGCTGGCGTTCACGGCGTACACGTCTTCCACGCCCACCAAGTTCGCCTGCTGACTCTCGAGCATCACCGACGAGGTGGCGCGGTACATGGGCGTGCGCGTAACCGTATACAGCGACACGAGCAGGGTCAGCGCCAGGGCAAAGCCCAGGATGCGCCATTTGTAGGCTAGCAGTATGCGGATCAGGCGACCGATGTCGATCACATCGTGGTCCATCTCGCGCTGCTCGGCAAACTCCGGCAGCAGCCCTCTTCCGACGCTTTGCAATGGAGAATTCATCAGAAGAAGGTATCCGTAACTGTGATGATGTCACCGGGGCGAATGCGGTAGTCCAGCCCCACCCGCCGGCCCTCGTCGCTGGCGGCGTTATCGGCAATCACCAGCATCTCTTTTTTGTTTGCCCGCGCCGTAAAGCCCCCGGCCAGCGAGACGGCCTTGCGCAGCGTCAGCCCGGGCTGAAAATCCACCGCCCCGGGGTTCTTCACCTCGCCATTCACAAAGAACGGACGATACTGGGTGATGCTCACGCTCACGCGGGGATCCACCAGGTAGTCCGGTTTAAGTCCCTCGGTGATCCGCCGCTGCACTTCGTTCACCGACAGGCCCTCGACCTGCAGTTCGCCCAAAAAGGGATAGGGGATGCGTCCCCGCTGGCCGATCAACAGGCCATCAAAGGTCAGATCCGGCTCGCCGTACACATAAATGCGGATCGTATCGCCAGCGTTCAGGGTGTAATCGTCGTCGGATTGGGCCAGGCCCGCCAGGGTCCAAAGCATCAACAACAACGCCCCCATGGCGCTGGCTGCTCGTTGCATCGCTGTGTTTCGCCGGATCATGCGGCGGCTTCCTCGCTGTTGTGGTTCATCAGCCACTCCTCAGAGCGGTAAAACAATCGGGGTATGGCACCACGCCGCTCCCTGCGCCGGCGCGAATCTGGCACCGTATTGACCTCGTTGATGCGGCGATCGTTCGACGCGTTCCGCGGCCGGAACTGGCGCAGCTCCGTGATCCCCAGCAAGCCCTCGTGGCCCGCGCGCTGCTTCTTTGCCAGGCGAAACTTCAGGTTGGTCAGCACCTCGCCCACCTTGTCGACATGCCCCGGGTCCACCAGCGCAAACACCGGTGCCTCGGCACCCTCACCCAGGCGGTACAGCTCAAAGGCCCAGGTGCCGACGCGGGCCCCCATCAGGGTGTACATGTCGGTGACCGCCGAGGTCGGGTTCAGGCCAGAGACATACGCATGGGCCACGCCCTGGGCCACCCAGCCGCTCTTCTGCTGCACCGTTCGTATACGGGGTACGATACGCCAGGGGCGACTGATGAGAAATGCGTAAACTGAGAAAAGCGCCACAAAAATCAAAAGCGACACCAGCTCCGGCGCGCCCCCCACATCCAGCGCCAGCCCCACAACACCGCAGACGCCCTGAAACGCCGCGATCAACAGCACGGCGTGGCGCACGCGGAACCCGGCGTCCAGCAACAGATGGTGGATATGCCCGCGATCGGCGGCAAAAGGCGAACGACCCAGCCAGATGCGCCGCAGCATCACACCCAGCGTATCGAGCAGGGGCACGGCAAAGATCCACAGCGCGGTCACCGGCGCCATGGCGCGGTTCTCACCCTGGCTGAGCACGATCAGCGAAAACGCCAACAGCAGCCCCAGCAGCGTGCTGCCCGCATCGCCCATAAAGATGTGCGCCCGCAGGCGCCCGGGCCAGGGCATGTTGAATACCAAAAAGCCCAGCAACCCGCCCAGCACGCACAGCAGAATCAGGATCTGCAGCAGGTTCGAGC
>CAXBBA010000331.1:0-3660 GCA_963973805.1 uncultured Halieaceae bacterium
GGGTGCGGCATCCATGAATCTGGCGCCCGCCACCGTTACCAGTGATCTGGACGTGGACGTCCTGTCCATCACCGATACAGGCGAAAAAGAGACGGTTGCCGGAATCAAAGGCAGTGTCTACGTGATTCGTTTTCGCGACGACACGGGACAGGAGCGGAGCGAAACCATGGTCCTGTCGAAGGACAAGCGCGTCCAGGAGTTCAATGATGCGATGTTCCGCATGATGAACATCGCCGCGGATTTCGCCTCGAGCAAGGCGGTGGAACAGGGTAAAGATATGCGCTCCAAGCTCGATGAGCTTGACGCAGGCATCCTGCGCTACGGCACCATGATGCAGATCAGCAGCATCGATGGCGACAAGGTTCCCGACGCCCGCTTTGAGCTGCCGGCGCAACCGATGAGCCTCGACGGCTTTGGCGCCATGCTGGGCAACCTATCCAATGCCCAGCAGCCGGAAGCCACCGCTCCAGCGGAAGTTCAGGAGGACTCAGCTAAGAGTGGCGGCCTGTTCTCCAGCATGATGGGCGCGCTTGGCGGCAAAGCCAAACGTCAGGAAGACCGAGTGGAAGGCAAGGTCGAGGGCACAGTGGACCAGAAAACCGACGAAGCCGTGGACAACGCCCTCGACAAGGCCCTGGACAAGCTCTTCGGTAACTGACTGGAAACGCTACTCGAAAAAAAACCTGGCCTTTCGGCCAGGTTTTTTTTTGCGCGCCCAACAGCGGCGACTTTCTCCTGTCACCGTTGCCAGCGACTCAGGCGCAGCAGGCCAAGACCGGCAACGAGGAGCACCAACGGTGCGGGAACGGGAACAGGCTCCCCTACGGGCCCATCATCATCGGGGATATCGACCGTTTCGGGAGTATCTCCAAACACATAGTAGTAGGTGAAACTCACCGATCCACCTTCCCGAAGGGAGCCCAAATCAAAGCCCAGTCCGATAGCAGAGTCATTGAGATCATCAATACCTGCGCTCACCGGCACGTCGCCGCCAGCGAGGAAAACGGCAGGATCCAGAGCAGGCCAGGACCCGCTTTCGATAATCCCGGAATTGGTAGTGAAAGCCGCATCCGTAAACATCGCCATCGTAAACCCGCTCACGGCTCCCGAAGCCCGAACATATTGATCTGAGCCGATTTCACCGGCGTCGGTGAAGTCACCATCGAGATTAGTATCGAGACCGCGATCATTTGACGTGTCGAACTCACCCTCGCTGTTCGCATCCGGATCGGGATCGATGGCACGGGCAAACTGGAGCGAAGTGAGACTCTCTTTCGCGGTGATCGTCGTACGAATACCGAGATTCTCATCGTCGTTGTTGAAGAAGTACTCATGAACGATATCAATCAGGTCTGACGTTCCCTCGTACACCACTCGATTGTCATGGGTGGTGCCACTGAGGTCGGTCAACGAGACCTGAGTGAAACTGGTCCCCAACCACCCTGAATTATCGTTCTGCAACACTCCAGTTTGATCGGAGCTGACGCCAAAGCCTTCAAAGGGTGTTCCCGGCTGAAGGTAATCAGCGTCAGAATCAAAGGTGCCCGTTCCCGTGGGGTCGTGCTGCAAGCCCGGGAGGTTACTCCCATCACCGAGGGTCCCGTCATCACTTACCTGCGTGTTGATAAACAATCCCGACATTGCGATAGGCGCGGCCTGGGCTGCGCCGACAAACAACCCCATGGCTACGGTAACCGCCATTCTCGGGGCTTTCGCTGATACCCTGCGAATCATGCTCATAGTTGCTTTTCTCCCTTGAATTGACGCCCTGGGAAACCGACGTTTGTCCTGACCAAGGCGCTCTAACGGTAGGCAAGCGAAAATCGCGCCAACTTACAGTAAAGCGAAAAAATATAAGCGGTTTACAGAGTTCGCACAGGCTCAGCCGTCGATCCCGCGGCCGAAGCTGTAAAAAAAACCGACACCTTCCGACATCCAGAAGCTGCCGTTCAGTGTCGGCTTAAAGGGGCACAACGCTAGCGATAATGCGCTACGTCTGTACCCGCGAGCGCGGCGATGTTGAGCAGACCCCGTGCCGTGATGGACGGCGTCACGATATGGGCGCGATTGCCCATGCCCATGAGAATGGGCCCGACTTCGAGCGCGCCGCCGCGGGTCTTGAGAATGTTCCGCACACCCGAGGCCGCGTCACCATAGGCGAATACGAGCACGTTGGCGGGACCCTCAAGGCGGGAATGGGGGAAAATGCGCTGGCGAAGATCGGGATCCAGCGCCGAATCCGTGTGCATCTCACCTTCGTAATCGAAGTCCGGCTCCCGAGCCTCCAACAACTGCAGGGCTTCGCGCATGCGCCGTCCGCTGTCCGTATCCAGGTTGCCGAACTGGGAGTGGGAGCACAGCGCGATATTCGGCTTGAGACCGAAGCGGCGCACGTGGTTTGCCGTCGCCATCACCGTGTCGGCAATCTCCTCCGGCGTCGGCTCCGGGTGTACGTGCGTATCGGCGATGAACAGGGGCTCGTCATCCATGATCATCAGCGACAGGGCACCCCGGGGATGGAAACCGTCGTGGGCGAGAATCTGGCGCACGTAGTTCAGGTGCCACAGATACTGACCGAAGCTGCCGCAGACCAGGCTGTCGGCGTCGCCGCAGTACACCATGATGGCGGCGATGGCCGTGGTGTTGGTGCGCATGATCACCTTCGCCAGGTCCGGGGTTACCCCGCGACGGGCCATAAGGGACAGGTAGGCCTCCCAATACCGCCGATGGCGAGGATCATCTTCGGGATTGACGATTTCGACGTCTTCCCCGGGACGAATCGTCAGCCCCGCTCGCTGGCAGCGCCGCGCGATGACCTCCGGTCGTCCGATGAGAATCGGGCGATCCGTCATCTCTTCGACAATGGACTGGGCCGTGCGCAGCACGCGCTCGTCTTCCCCCTCGGCAAACACGATACGCCGCTGGGAACGCGCCGCGGCGGCGAACACCGGACGCATGATCAGGGCGGAACGGAACACGGAGCCGTCCAGGCGCTCGCGATAGGCTTCGAAGTCGTCCACGGGGCGCGTCGCCACGCCGGACTCCATGGCCGCACGGGCCACGGCGCTGGCCACCACGCCCATCAATCTCGGGTCGAAGGGCTTGGGAATCAGGTAGTCCGTGCCGAATACCAGTTGTTCTTCCTGATAGGCTTCGGCCGCTTCCGCACTGGTGGTTGCGCGCGCCAGCGCAGCGATACCATCGATGCAGGCCAGCTTCATCTCATCGTTGATCTCCGTGGCACCGACATCGAGGGCTCCGCGGAAGATGAACGGGAAACAGAGCACGTTGTTCACCTGGTTCGGATAATCGGAGCGTCCCGTAGCGATGAGCGCTTCGGGAGCCACGGCGCGCACCTCATCCGGCAGAATCTCCGGCGCCGGGTTGGCCAGGGCGAAGATAATGGGACGCTCCGCCATCACCTCGACTTGCTCGGGCTTGAGCACCCGGGGACCACTCAGGCCCAGGAAGAAATCCGCGCCTTCGATGACATCGTCCAGGGTCCGTGCAGCGGTATCCTGGGCGAAGGCCGCCTTCTGCGGATTCATATCCTCTTCCCGGCCGCTGTACACGAGGCCGTGGATATCGCAGAGCCAGATGTTCTCCCGGCGCACGCCAAGCTTGAGGAGCATGTTCAGACAGGCGATGCCCGCGGCTCCA
>CAXBBA010000332.1:0-3657 GCA_963973805.1 uncultured Halieaceae bacterium
GGACACGCGACCTTCGATCATTCCGGGACCCACGGTGCCCGCATTGAAGTTGATAAAGCCTTCGTGCATGACCGTCGTGCCTTCGCCGACATAGGCACCCAGGCGTACGCGCGCCGTATGGGCGATGCGCACACCGGTGGGGACCACGTAGTTGGTCATCTTCGGGAATTTGTCGACGCAGCTGACCTCCAGCACATCGCCGCGCAGGCGGGCGTCCAGCTGGCGCGCCGGCAGTTCATCGATGGCGATGGCGCCAAGGTTGGTCCAGGCCACATTGGGCAGCACACCGAAGACGCCCTGCAGGTTGGTCTGCTGGGGAAGCACCAGACGGTGGGACAGGAGGTGCAGCTTGAGGTAGGCCGCCGGTACGGAATCGGGGCCCGTATCTTCGCCGAGGCAGATCGCCGTGACGGGCTGGCCGCTGCCGGCGATGCGCCGCGCCAGCTTGGCCGTGCCGGCCTCACCACTGGCCTCGCAGGCCTTGGCGATCGCCTCCAGCGTGGCGCCGTCCAGGGGATCGCTGCCGTGGCCCGAGAGTATCTCGGTCAGCGCGTCGCTGGGGGAAAGCAGGGGGGCGGGGAAGAAAACGTCCAGCCAGCGTCCCTGGCTGTCCAGGCTGCCCAGGCCGAGGCCGGCGGCATATGCACTCATGATAGGTCTCTCACAGTTGGTTCAGATAACGTTAAAAAATCCTGGCCCGGGCGCAATCTTCCGGGGGTTCAGCCCAGGAGTTCGGCGTAGCGCGCTGGCGTAAAACCGAATTCCAGCGTGTCGGCGGTAACCAGCACGGGGCGTTTCACCAGCGTCGGCGCGTCGAGAATCGCCAGGACGGCGCCCTGGGCATCCATCGTTCCGCGGAGCTTGGGATCCAGGGACTTCCAGCTGGTGCTGCGGCGGTTGACCACGGTTTCCCAGCCCTTTGCATCGATCCACCCTGCCACGGTTTTCCGGTCCAGGCCGTCGCTGCGGAAATCGTGGAAGGAGTAGGCCACGCCGGCCTCATCGAGCCAGCGGCGCGCTTTGCGCACGGTGTCGCAGTTGGGAATGCCGTAGAGCGTAGGAGTCATGATTCCGGGGTCAGCTTCGCGGGGCCGCGAGCATAGCAGAATCCTTCAGGCCTTGCGGGTCACCTTGGGATGTTTGCGCGTGGGAAAGCAGGTGCGGCAGATCTCGCACACCCGTCCGTCGCAGCCCCGCGCCGTACAGAATTCACGACCGTAGAAAATAATCTGCAGGTGCAGGTCATTCCAGCGCTCGCGGGGGAACAGGCGTTTCAGGTCCTTCTCGGTCTGCGCCACGCTCTTGCCCGAGCTCAGGCCCCAGCGCTGGGCCAGGCGGTGAATGTGGGTGTCCACGGGAAACGCAGGGACGCCGAAGGCCTGCGCCATCACCACGGAGGCGGTTTTGTGGCCCACCGCCGGCAGCGTCTCCAGGGCTTCCATGTCGGCGGGGACTTCACCGTCGTACTGGTCCAGCAGAATGCGCGACAGGCCGGCGATGCCCCGGGACTTCTGGGGTGAGAGTCCGCAGGGGCGGATGATGTCGCGGATCTCGTCCACGCTCAACGTCGCCATGGCGGCGGGGGTCGCCGCGCGGGCGAAGAGAGCGGGAGTCACCTGGTTGACCCGTTCGTCGGTGCACTGGGCGCTGAGAAGGACGGCGATGAGCAGGGTGTAGGGATCCCCGTGGTCCAGGGGGACCGGGGGATCGGGGTACAGCTCCTGCAGGCGCCGCTGGATGTACTCGACGCGCTCCGCCTTGCGCATCAGAGGCTATCCACGAAATCGGCGATGCGCTCCGCGGCGGTGACGCAATCCTCGAGTTCCGCCACCAGGGCCATGCGCACGCGTCCCGCTCCGGGATTGCCGGCACCGGCGTCCCGTCCCAGGTAGCTGCCTGGCAGAACCAATACCCCGGCCTCAGAGTACAGACGCTGCGTGAAGGTTTCGTCGTCCAGGGGTACGCGGGGCCACAGGTAGAATCCACCCTCGGGTGAATTCAGCTCCAGCCTGTCGCCGAGAATCGCCGTAACCGCGGCAAACTTCTCGCGGTAGCGTTCGCGGTTGCTGCGCACGTGTTCCTCGTCGGACCAGGCCACGACGCTCGCCGCCTGATGGTGTGGCGGCATCGCGGAGCCGTGGTAGCCGCGGTAGCGCAAAAAGGCTTGCATGACGCGCGCGTCTCCCGCAGCGAAGCCCGAGCGCAGGCCCGGCAGATTCGAACGCTTGGACAGGGAGTGCATGCTGATGCAATTGCGGTAGTCGTCGAGGCCCATCTGCTGGCAGGCGGCGAGAAGTCCCGTGGGCGGGGCGTCTTCCAGAGGGTAGATTTCGGAGTAGCACTCGTCCGAAACCAGGATGACGTTGTGGCTCTGGGCCCGCTCGATGAAGCGCTGGAGCAGCGCCACGTCCATCACCGCACCCGCGGGATTGCCCGGGGAGCACAGATAGAGCAGGGCTAAGCGGTCCCAGTCCCGGTCGTCCAGAGCGTCGGGGTCCGGCAGGAAATTCTGCTCCGCCGGCGTGTCAAACAGTATCGGTTCAGCGCCGGCGAGGAGCGCGGCACCCTCGTAGATCTGATAGAAGGGGTTCGGGCTCCCGACCAGGGCTCCCTGATTGTGGCCGACGCAGGTCTGGGCGATGGCAAAGAGCGCCTCGCGCGTGCCGTTCACGGGCAGCACCTGGCTGTGCGGGTCCACTTGGGTCAGGGCGTGGCGCTGGGCGAGCCAGGAAGCCTGGCTGGCCCGCAGCGCATCGCTGCCTCGGGTTGGGGGGTAGTTCGCCAGCAGATCGAGGTTTTCCTGCAGCGCGGTTTTTACCGCCGTCGGCGGCGCGTGGCGGGGTTCACCGACGGACAGGCGCAGCAGGGGCGCGTCCGCGGGGGGCTCCAGGCCTTCGAGGAGCGCCGCGAGGCGTTCGAAGGGGTAGGGGCGCAGCGCCTCCAGATCCGGATTCAAGTCAGGCGGCCTCTTCTGCGTCGAGCTTGTCGCAGATTGCCGCCTCAATGCGCGCTGCGAGTTCCCGGTCCGATATGGGCTGCTGCTCCATGTCCGTGAGGTAGAACACGTCTTCAATGCGTTCTCCCAGGGTCTGGATCTTGGCCGTCTGGCATACCAGGCCGAATTCTTCAAAGACCTCGCCGATGCGGGCGAGGAGGCCCGGCCGGTCCAGGGAAACCAGTTCGAGCACCGATACGCCGCGGCTCTCGTCCGTGGTCAGCGTGGTTTCCGTGTCCATGCGGAAGGACCGCACGCGCCGGGGTGTGAGGCGCGGTACGATCACGCCGTCATCGCTCTCCGGTGCCAGCGCGTCCGCGAGGTAATTGCTGATGTGGCGCAGGCGCTCCGGGTCTTCCACGGGCTTGCCTGAATAGTCCAGGACGAAGTAGGTGTCGAGGCTCATGCCATCCTTGCCGTGGTAGATGCGGGCATCGTGAATGCTCAGGTTCAGCTGCTCCAGGCGCGAGCAGGTTCGCGAGAAAGCACCGATGTCGAAGGGAGCATAGATAAATATCTGCGTGGTATTGGCTACGCTGGACTCGACGCCGTTGCGCACCAGTACGAGGGGGCGGTGCTTGTCGATGTGGTCGGCGATGGCCTCTGTGTGCCAGGCGATGTCTTCCGCCTTCTCGCGCAGGAAATAGTCTTCGCCACATCAG
>CAXBBA010000333.1:0-3643 GCA_963973805.1 uncultured Halieaceae bacterium
TCTCGAGGTCGGCGCCCGAGAACCGCTCGGTCTTCTCGGCGAGCGCGCCGAGGTCCACGTCGTCGGCGAGGGGCATGGGGCCAGTCTGGATCTCCAAGATTCGGCGGCGGCCCTCGGCGTCGGGCACGGGCACGTAGACGATCTCGTCGAAGCGGCCGGGGCGCAGGAGCGCCGGGTCGAGTACATCGGGGCGGTTCGTGGCCGCGATGACGATCACGCCATCATTCACTTCAAAACCGTCCATCTCCACAAGCAGCTGGTTCAGAGTCTGCTCGCGCTCGTCGTGGCCGCCGCCGAGGCCGGCACCGCGGTGCCGACCAACAGCGTCGATTTCATCGATGAAGATAATGCAGGGAGATTGCTTCTTCGCCTGGTCGAACATGTCCCGCACGCGGGAGGCGCCCACACCGACGAACATCTCCACAAAGTCCGAACCGGAGATCGAGAAGAACGGCACCTTGGCCTCACCGGCGATCGCCTTGGCGAGCAGCGTTTTACCGGTACCGGGCTGCCCCACCATGAGCACGCCGCGGGGAATGCGACCGCCCAGCTTCTGGAACTTGCTGGGATCACGCAGGAACTCCACCAGCTCCTGCACGTCTTCCTTGGCCTCGTCCACGCCCGCCACATCGGCGAAGGTCGTGGTGATCTGGTCCTCACCGAGCAGGCGCGCCTTGCTTTTACCAAAGCTCATGGGGCCACCGCGCCCCCCCGCACCGCCCTGCATCTGGCGCATGAAAAACATGAACACGGCGATGATAATCAGGATCGGGAAGCTGGCCACCAGCAATTGCGTCCACACGCTCTGCTGCTCCGGCTCGCGGCCTTCGATCACCACGTCGTGGGTGACCAGGTCGTCGATCAGCTTGGGGTCCTCCAGCATGGGCCGCGTGGTCTCGAAGTGAGAACCGTCGTAGCGCTCACCGTGGATCGTCAGGCCATCGATGGTGACCTTGCGCACCTGATCGCGCTGGATCTCCTGGAGGAATTCGGAATAGACCCTTTTCTCCGTCGGCTGCTGCATGCTGAAGTTGTTGAATATCGACAGCAGCACCGCTGCGATTACCAGCCAGAGAAGAAGATTCTTCGCCATGTCGTTCAATGCACTTACCTCTATTTGGGCGCCGCCGGCGGCAAATCGGGTGCCAGCGGGCCAATCAGTATAGCCTTTTTACGCGGACCACTGCCTTTCGGTCCACCGTCTGCGCCGGTGCTTTCGCCCCGGCGTGGCGCAGTTCTCAGAAGCGGCGCTGTCAGCGCCTCCCCCGTGCCACGAGGTACACCTCGCGGGAGCGGGGTCGCGACGCCGCGGGCTTGCGTGTCAACACCTTGTCAAAGGCGGGGCGACACTCGCCGAGCAGCGCATCGAAGCCCTCGCCCTGGAATACCTTGGCGACAAAGTCACCTCCGGGGCGCAACACGCGCAGGGCCATATCCAACGCCAGTTCCACCAGATACATCGCCCGGGGCTGATCCACCGCCGTCATACCACTCATATTGGGGGCCATGTCCGAAATCACAAGGTCCACGGGTTTTTCGCCGATCTCCTCGCAAATGCTTTCAAAAACCGCATCCTCCGTGAAATCCCCCTGAATGAACGTGACATCGGCGATGCTGTCCATGGGCAGAATGTCCGACGCGATCACGCGCCCGTGGTCTCCCACCAGCTGCGCGGCCACCTGGGACCACCCTCCCGGCGCACTGCCCAGGTCCACCACGGTCATGGCGGGACGTATCAGGCGGTCGCGCTCCTGCAGCTCCAGCAGCTTGTAGCAGGCCCGGGAACGGTAACCGTCCTTCTGTGCCTGTTGGACGTAGGGATCTTGCCGATGTTCCCGCAGCCAGGCCTTGCTCGAAGATTTTTTCTTTGCCATAAGGTGTTCGTATCAGCGTATGTGCTTTCTCTGAAACCGGGCCCGGGGATGGTGTAGACTCCGCGCCCCACGCCGTACAGGACTCAGGCTACCATGAGCAGCAAGCTACCCACCCGTCAGCTTCGGGCCATTGGCCACAATCTCAAACCCATCGTCACCGTCGCCGGCAACGGCCTGAGCGATGCGGTGCGCCTGGAAATCGAACGCGCTCTGGACGACCACGAACTCATCAAGGTGAAGTTTGCGGTCGGAGACCGGGACCAGCGGGATGCGGTGCTTCAGGACATGCTGGAAGGAACAAAAGCGGAGCTGGTGCAGCGCATCGGCAACATCGCCCTGATCCTGCGCCGCAGCGCCGAGCCGGACCCGCGCAAGTCCAACCTGCTGCGCCCCCGCTAAACCTTCGCCTGGGGCACCAAGGTCGGGAACGCGGCGCCCGATGGCAGGCCGCACCCCGGAGTCATCAGAGGTGTTGCACCTCGTCAATTTCGTATTCGATATCCCCGCCCGGAGCTCGCACCACCACCACATCGCCCTCTTCCTTGCCGATCAGGGCCCGGGCAATCGGTGAATTCACCGAGATCAGGTTGTTCCTCGCGTCCGCCTCGTCGTCCCCGACAATGCGGTAGGTCATGGTCTCATCCGTGTCCACATTCAGCAGATTGACCGTAACCCCGAAGATCACCTTGCCGGTGTGGGGAATCGAGCGCACATCAATCACCTGGGCATGGGACAGCTTGCCCTCGATGTCCATGATGCGCCCTTCCGTAAAACTCTGTTGCTCCCGCGCCGCGTGATACTCCGCATTCTCTTTCAGGTCGCCGTGCTCCCGGGCCTCGGCGATCGCCTGGGAAATCCGCGGACGGTCCACGCGCTTGAGCTGATCCAGTTCATCGCGGAGCGCCTGCTCCCCCTGAATTGTCATGGGCACCTTGTTCATGCGTGCATACTCCTGTGCAGGTCCTGCAGTCGGCGCACGGTCTTGTCATCCTCCCGCTGCAGGGTCAGGCAAACGGCCTCCGCCGCCGCCAGGGTTGTGGTGTAGAAGACGCGGTGCGCTTCGGCGCTGGCGCGAATCGGCGCCGAGTCCATGATCGCGCGGCGTCCTTCTGTCGTGTTCACAATGATATCCGCCTCGTCGTTCTTGATCATATCGACGATGTGGGGCCGCCCTTCGAGCACCTTCTTAACACGGCGCACGGGCAGGCCCGCGGCCTCCAGCGCATCGGCGGTGCCCGACGTGGCCGCCAGCTCGAAGCCCAGCTCGGCCATCTTGCGCCCCAGCTCCACGGCACCGGGCTTGTCCACGTCCCGCACGGAGATCAGCAGCGTGCCACTGCGCGGCGCCGGATCGCCCGCCGCCAACTGGGCCTTGCCAAAGGCGTCGGCAAAGGTGTCGCCAGTGCCCATCACCTCGCCCGTGGACTTCATCTCGGGACCGAGAATCGGATCGACGCCGGGGAATTTGTTGAAGGGCATCACCGCTTCCTTGACGGAATAGAAGCCGGGGATCACTTCTTCCGTGAAGCCCTGGGACTCGAGGGTCTGCCCCGCCATGCAGCGCGCCGCGACCTTCGCCAGGGACGTGCCGATGCACTTGGAGACGAAGGGCACGGTGCGCGAGGCCCGGGGATTCACTTCGATCACGTAGACCTGGCCGTCCTGCCAGGCGAGCTGCACGTTCATCAGGCCCTTGACGCCGAGGGCCAGGGCCATCTGGCGCACCTGTTCGCGCATGAGATCCTGAACCTCCGCGGGCAAGCTGTAGG
>CAXBBA010000334.1:0-3634 GCA_963973805.1 uncultured Halieaceae bacterium
GTCGGTGCTGCATGGCGTCAATCCATCATTGGGGCAGAAGCGAATGATACAGGTCCGCGTCGTCACCAGAGAAACAGCAGAACAGCACCTGGCCGGGCATGGCGGACGGCGCCGATGCCAGCGTCGCCCGCACCGTATCGATCGCAATCCTGGCCGCTGCGCCCTTGGGATAACCGTACACACCCGTGCTGATGGCGGGAAATGCGATGCTCTTTGCACCCAGGTCCGCGGCGACTTCCAGACTGCGGCGATAGCACGAGGCGAGCAGCCGCGCCTCGCCGCGCTCGCCACCGGTCCACACCGGCCCCACGGTGTGGATTACCCAGCGCGCGGGCAGCGCAAACCCCGGCGTTGCTTTTGCATCACCGGTGTCACAGCCACCCAGCTCGAGGCAGGCATCCAGCAGTTCGGGACCCGCCGCGCGATGAATCGCGCCATCGACGCCACCACCGCCCAGAAGAGTGCTATTGGCCGCATTGACGATCGCATCGAGGGCCAGCGTTGTGATATCTGCCTGCTGCACCTGCAGCCTAGTCATAGCGCCGCCCGTCGTGCTCCAGCCAGCCGCCTACATGGCGACCACCGGGATCGTGATGGGTCCAGTGAATCACACCACCCTTCTCGGTCCACTCGTATTCGCCGTAGAAACCCACGCGATCTCCCTCGCGCAGACCGGGTATGCGCGGTGCCAGATCGATGTTGTGGGCGACCAGCAGCGTCTGCCCCGTGGCGAGCTCCAGTAGAAATCGCTGGTGCTGACTGCCCTTCGTGTCATCGGGCAATACCTTCACCACCGTACCTCCGCCGCGCACCTGCAGATCGCTGCGCCGATCCCGGAACGCGCGCGCAAGCTCCGCATCCCCCGCCGCGGAATCCGGGGCGGGGGACGGAGCGAAGGACGGTGCACTGGTCGACTCCGGCGCATCATCAAAGTATTCATTGGCCAGGGACGCGGCCAGCGCCACCAGCAACAGTGCGATCGAGGGCAGCTTCAGCGGCCGACGGGATCCGGAACGACTCATAGCCAGCGCCTCACCGATTGAACATAGCGTTGATAGTCTTCACCAAAACGGGTGCTCATGATCCGCTCCTCCGGCCGTATCTGGAACCGGTTCATATACAACAGGAATACCGGCAGGCCCAGAAACACCCACGGTCGTTCGAGAAAAACCGCCCAGGCGCCAAGAACCAACAGCATACCGAGATACATGGGATTGCGCGTGTACCGGTAGATACCGGCGATCACCAGGGAGCTGCTGCGCTCGGGGTAACGCGGATCCACGGTCGTGTCCGCCGCGCGAAAGGCATGCACCCCCGCCAGGGCCACAGCGCCCCCCAGCGCCGCCAACAGCAAGGCAATGGAGCTCGGCGCGGGAACCAGCGCGGTGCGTGGCAGCTCCGACGCGACCAACCCCATCCCCGCCCCAACCACCAGTATCTGCAATACGGGAGGGACCCGCAGCTCCAACCAGTCCATAGCGCACGCTCCATCACTTCGACGTGCGCAATTCTCTCCCAAAGCGACGACAACGCAAACGCCGGAACTCATCGCTGCTCTTGCGCCGGGAGGTGCGCCAGCGCTCCATCTGCTGGGCCTTGGCACCGCTGCGGCGCAGCCGGGTGTAACGCTCGATGCGCGCCTGCAGCGCGCGGCAGGTTTTCAGCGCCTTGTCCCGATCGGGCGCCGCACCCCGGGCGAACTCGGCGCCAAGGAGCTGCCCAAGGGCGAACCCCAGCAGGGCCCGCCGGGAGCAACGCCCCCGGACACCCCCGAGGCAATCATCGCGACGGTCCTCCCTACCTTCCCACCGATTCGTCCCACATTCCATGGAGCCAAGGCTAGCGCCACCACCACTCCAAGGGGACATCGCCAGCGAGCACGATGCACCCCATGAGTCCCCAATCCACCGACGGCGTTCCGGCACGCCTGTCCGGGTATTCGTCGGCAACAGCGACACATCTCTACCCCACGCGACCCAAAGGGCTTATCTTAGAGCGGTATTCCCCAGCACTTCAGGACCGTTTTATGGCACGGCGATCTACCACCCCGGACTCCAGCGATGGCATCACGCGCAGGGACTTCATCCACGATGCGGTTACGGACCTGGGCCTCGCCGGCGCCGCCCTGGCGCTGCCCGCGGGCGCCCTCGCCGCGGCCGCTGGGGACGGCCCCACCACTCCGTACTATCCGCCGACAAAAACGGGACTGCGGGGAACGCACCCCGGCGCCTTCGAGGTTGCTCACCAGCTGGCGCGGGAGGGCAAGCACTTTCCAGCGGCGGCCCGTGGGGACGAGCACTACGATCTGGTCATCGTCGGCGCAGGCATCAGCGGCCTGGCCACCGCCTACTTCTATCGTCAGGCCCACGGTCCCGACGTCCGCATTCTGCTCCTGGACAATCACGATGACTTCGGCGGCCACGCCAAGCGCAACGAGTTTCACCAGAGCGGCGACCTGAAACTGTGCTGGGGCGGCACCGTCAATATCGAACACTGGAAATACAGCGAGGTGGGACACCGCCTGCTGCGGGAACTGGGCATCGACCTGAAGCGGCTGCTGGCAGACTTCGAGTTCAACTGGCGCGACAGCGGCAGCGGTCTCGCCCCCAGCACCTGGTTTGACAAGGCCAGCTACGGCCGCGACACGCTGCTCAAGGGCACCGCCATCCGCGATGCGGACCGGGACACGCTGCGCGCCATCATCCCGGAACTGCCCCTGTCCGACAGCGCCCGCGAATCGCTGCGGCGCTTCGTCGACACCCACGACGACATCCTCGCGGGCAAAACGGATGAGGAGCGTGAGACTTACCTGCACGGCACCCGCTACACGGATTTCCTGCGCGAGCACGGTGGACTGACCGACGAAGTCATCGCCATGTACAGCCTCGCCATGATGGGGGGCTGGGGCGTCCGTACGGACGACATGTCCATCGCCGAGTGTCTGGAGTCCGGTCTGCCCGGGGGCCATCTGCTGGGTATGGATGAAGCTGAACTGGGCAGTGAGCACACCCACACCTCTGCCATGTTCCCCGACGGCAACGCCTCCATCGCCCGCCTGCTCGTGCGCAGCCTCATCCCCCAGGCATTCCCCGACATGCCCGAAGGTAGCGACCCCTTCGACATCGTTGCGGCCCGCGCCGTCTATGAGGCCCTGGACCGCCCCGCCAACGACGTTCGCCTGCGCCTGAACTCCGTCGTGCTGAACGTGCAGAACACCCCCGATGGCGTCGCCCTGACCTACCATCGTGACGGCGCCCTGCACGGCGTTCGCGCCCGGCAGTGCGTGCTGGCCTGCTACAACCGCATCATTCCGCATATCTGCCCGTCGCTGCCCGAAGCGCAGAAGGCCGGCCTGGCGCAGTGCATCAAGCGCCCCATGGGCACCCTGAACGTGCTGCTGAAGGACGGCAGGGCGCTCCAGCGCTCCGGCGTGTCCCAGGCCTATCTGCCCGGGTCCATGCTCCAGTCCGTATGCCTGGCCCGGGGCGTCAACGTGGGTCCCTACCGGGATGAGTGGAATCCCGACGAGAGCTGCATGCTGCATTTCTTCTTTGGCATTCCCGCCGATAATCCCGAGGGCCTGTCCATGGTCGCCCAGTCCCAGGCCGCCCGTCTGCGCCTGCTGGACATGGAG
>CAXBBA010000335.1:0-3628 GCA_963973805.1 uncultured Halieaceae bacterium
TCAGCGACACAAACTCGCCGCGCTGCACCTTCAGATTGACGTTCTCCAGCGCCCGAAACGGCCCCGCCTTACCCGGAAACTCGATACCCACGCCGGTAAGTTCAAGATAGGGTCTGTTCATTGTCGACTCCTTGTCACTTTTGCATGTGGCCCGCGCTTCAGCGCAGCACCGCATCCTTGTCCCAACTGAAACGCCGCTGCAGGAACAGCATCGAACGATCCAGCGCATAACCCACCAGGCCGATCACAATGACCGCGACCATGATCCGCCCCAGGGAGTTGGAACTGCCGTTCTGGAATTCATCCCAGACGAACTTGCCCAGGCCCGGGTTCTGGGCCAGCATTTCCGCCGCGATGAGCACCATCCAGCCCGTCGCGAGAGACAGGCGTAAACCAGTGAAGATCATTGGCACCGAAGCAGGCAGCACGATCTTGCGCACATGCGTCAGCGGAGACAGCGTTATCACCCGGCTGACGTTCACCAGATCCCGGTCGATACCGGCGACGCCCACCGTGGTGTTGATCAGGGTTGGCCACACGCTGCACAGCGCAACGGTAAGAGCGGAATTCAGAAACGCCTTGTCGAACATCGGGTCCTCCACCACGTAGGTGGCGCTCACCACCATCGTCACCAGGGGCAACCACGCAAGGGGCGATACGGGTTTGAATATCTGAATAATGGGGTTGAAGGCCTGGTAAGCACTTTTGCTCAGGCCGCAGAGCAGACCCAGGGGAATCGCGATGATATTGGCGATAAGAAAGCCCACTGCGACCGTCTTGAGGCTCGTTAGCACCTGATCCACAAAGGTCGGCTTACCCGTGTAGGTCCGCCACTTTATTTCGGCGTCGGGATTTTTCTCGAGCTTCTTCGCATTGCGTGCCTCCTGGCGCTGGTAGAACGCCTGCTCTTTTTCGCGAATGCGCTGATGCTCACCGGCAAGTCCCTGTACCTGTTCCCACACCTGCACCGGCCCGGGGAACTGCCCCAGAGAGGTATCGATGCGGTTCGCCGCGAACTGCCAGATCATCAGAAACACCGCAATGCCGGCGAGGGGCAGCGTCAGGCCGCGAAGCATGCTCGCCAGGTCGAACGTGGATATCCAGGAGCGCAGCGGTCCGGCGATAGCGGCCAGGGTATTGCGCGGGGTGTCTGCAATAGCATGATTCATGGGTGGCTTCTCTTGGGGAGGTGCTGCGTCACAGCACCTCGTCGGTCAAACCAATGGCAAATTTCCTGAGGTACGCATTCGGCTGCGTACCGTCGAAGGAAACCTCATCGATGAATTCCGTCTGCTCCGGGCGGTAACCGGATTCGGTAGCGAAGTCGGGAAAGTCCGCGGCATCCATGACACCTTCCTCGATCAGCTCCTGCGCCGCCTGGGCGTAGATATCGGGGCGGTATACGCTCGCGGCGACTTCCTTGTACCAGTCGTCACCCCGGGGCTCTGCGATCTGGCCCCAACGACGCATCTGCGTCAGGTACCACACCGCATCGGAGTAGTAGGGATAGGTGGCGAAGTAGCGGAAGAACACGTTGAAGTCCGGCACCTCTCGCTTGTCGCCCTTCTCGTACTCAAAGGTGCCGGTCATGGAATTGGCGATCACATCGTAGTCAGCGCCCACATACTCGGAGCGAGACAGTATCTCCACTGCTTCGGGGCGATTGGCGTTGTCGTTCTCATCAAGCCACTGGGCGGCGCGAAGCAGCGCTTTCACAACACGCACGGTAGTGTTGGGATACTCCTCGGTAAATGCGCGGGTCAGACCGAACACCTTCTCGGGATTGTTCTTCCATATCTCATAGTCAGTGATGACGGGCACGCCAATGCCCTTGAATACGGCCTGCTGGTTCCAGGGCTCGCCCACGCAGTAACCGTAGATGGTGCAGGCCTCCAGGGTCGCGGGCATCTGCGGTGGCGGGGTCACGGACAGCAGGGCATCCGCCTGAATCTGACCCGAGGTATCGCCCTTGTGCGGGGCGTAGTAGCCGGGGTGAATGCCCCCCGCAGCGAGCCAGTAGCGAAGCTCGTAGTTGTGCGTGGAAACGGGGAACACCATGCCCATGTTGAAGGGCTTTCCTTCGTCCCGATAGGCTTCGACGACGGGCTTCAGTGCATCAGCCTTGATGGGGTGTACGGGCTTGCCGCCCTCCATGGGGATGTGGGGCTTCATGGCTTCCCAGACCTCATTCGATACGGTGATGCCGTTGCCGTTGAGATCCATGGAGAATGGAGTGACGATGTGGGCCTTGGTGCCGAAGCCGATGGTGGCCGCGAGGGGCTGGCCGGCGAGCATGTGGGCGCCATCGAGCTGCCCGTCGATCACGCCGTCGAGAAGCACCTTCCAGTTCGCCTGGGCTTCGAGGGTTACGTACAGGCCCTCATCCTCGAAATATCCATTTTCGTATGCGACCGCGAGCGGGGCCATATCGGTAAGCTTGATGAAGCCAAACTTCAGCTCGTCCTTCTCTGGCTCGCCCAGTTCGGCGTGAACCATCGTTGCGCATGCCAGCGCACTGACGCCGCCGATGGTGATGCACATCTGGCCCAGGGCCGTGTGCAGCCCCCCGCCGATCACCCGACAGGCCGAAGAAAGTGCTGCGAAGTGGTCTTTCATGATTTCCCCTTTTCGGTACGGAATCACGCCTCCCCTTCCTGCTTTCAAAAACAGGTCTGGGTAGAGGCGTCGTTGCCAGGGGAGACTGCGTGCTCAGTGTTGGCTTCAGGATCGAAGCGTTGCTGAGAAGGAGCATTCAATCCGCGTGCTGAAAATCAATTTATAAATTTAAAACAATGAGTTACGTTTTTTGAAGAGATGTCACCGGGATTTTTTCGGCGTACCAGGGACCGGCAGCGCACCTGCTCCGGGCATTTTGTGGCCGCGAAAGGTCAGCTTTGGTGCACGGCGTCGCAACGAACCGCGATCAGGGAGATGGAACCGGGATGGGGCGGCGGTCAGTCCGGCGCCGCCGGCAGCAAGCGATCAGGCCCCAGCTCGATGCCTGGACCGTAGCTCCAGACTTCATCGTGCACATCGTCCTGCTTGTAGTCACTGTCCGGCACCGCCTCACCCAGCCAGCGCGCCGCTTCGCGGTACAGGTCCGTACGAAAACACTGCTGTATCAGTGCCTGCCCCTGTTCCTCACTGAACTCCCGCCCGATTTGCGCGCCGGTATGCATCAGCAGGCGTCGGGCGCTGGAGCGCCACGGAAATCCCGCCAGGTAGCGACTGAAAACGTGGAAGTCCGGCATCGACACCGGCTCGTCGCCCTTGCGGAAGCAGAACTCGCCGGTCAGCGACGGCCATAAGCGCGTCGCCGGCATGTTCAGGTGCTGGGGCGCTTCGAGCATCGCCACAACCGCCTCGCGATTTTCTTCCCGCGCGAGCCAGCGGCTCGCCTCCATGAGGGCCAGACGCAGGCGCAGGTGCGTGGCCGGATTCTTCTCGTGCCAGGAGGCCGCAACACCCAGGACTTTTTCTGGCGCATTGTTCCAGACCTGGTAGCCCGTCGCCTGGACCGCGCCGATGCCAAGCTGCACCGCAACCGTGTTCCACGGCTCGCCGACGCAGTAGCCATCGATCATCCCGCGGGACAGGCTGTCCACCATCTGCTGCGGCGGTAAAACGA
>CAXBBA010000336.1:0-3609 GCA_963973805.1 uncultured Halieaceae bacterium
AGCGGCTTCGCCGTGGGCTTCACTTCCGACGATCTGTTCCTGACCGCCGAGCTGTCAGCACTGGAATCCGCCGGCAAGAGTGAGGTCGTCTCCCAGCCGAAGGTGATCACCGGCGACAAGCAGCAGGCCACGATCAAGTCCGGTACGGAGATTCCCTTCCAGCAGGCGGCGGCCTCCGGTGCCACCGCGGTGCAGTTCAAGGAAGCGGTGCTGGCGCTGGAAGTGACCCCCAACATCACACCCGATGACCGTATCCTCCTCGACCTGGTGATCAACCAGGATTCCGTGGGTGACCTCGTGCCCTCCGGTCAGGGCGGCCTGATTCCCGCCATCGACACGACGGAACTCACCACCCAGGTGCTTGTGGGTAACGGCGAGACCGTGGTCCTGGGCGGCGTGTTCCGCACCGAGAACCTCGAGACGACGAGCAAGGTGCCGTTCTTCGGTGATATCCCCTACGTGGGCGCGCTGTTCAAGAACGAATCCACGCAGCGCACCAAAACCGAAACGCTCATCTTCATCACGCCGCGCATCCTCGCTGATTCCGCTGCGGGGCCTTCGGGCCCCGACAGCCGCTGCGCCGCCAGACCATCGTGGGTGACTACAATCGCGTTTTCCTTGTGGGCCCCATGGGGGCCGGCAAGAGCACCATCGGCAAATACCTCGCTCGCGCCCTCAAGCTGGGCTTTGCGGACACGGACTCGGAAATCGAGGAACGCACCGGCGCCGATATCCCCTGGATCTTTGACGTGGAAGGCGAAGAGGGTTTTCGCGACCGCGAAGAACAGGTGATCGAAGAAATGACCCTGCTCGACCACACGGTGCTCGCCACCGGTGGGGGCGTGGTGATGCGGGAAGCAAACCGGCGCGTGCTGGCCCAGCGCGGCTTCGTCATCTACCTCCACGCAACGCTGGACGAGCAGCTCCGGCGCACCCGGGGGGATCGCAATCGCCCCCTGCTGAACCGGGGAGGCCCGGAGCAGGTGCTGCGAGACCTCTTCGCCCTCCGCGACCCCCTCTATCGCGAAATCGCCGATTACGTGGTCGATACCGACAGCAGCAGCCCCAAGGTCATTGCGCAGCGCCTCCTCGCCCAGCTACCTTAGGCGCCCCAGCAGGAACGAACATCCATGAAGACACTCCAGGTAGAACTCGGGGAGCGCA
The DNA here is from genome assembly GCA_963973805.1 of uncultured Halieaceae bacterium. Lineage (GTDB taxonomy): Bacteria > Pseudomonadota > Gammaproteobacteria > Pseudomonadales > Halieaceae > Congregibacter. The sequence goes on from CAXBBA010000336.1 coordinate 1,165, forward strand.
GCTATCCCATTTACATCGGTCCGGACCTGATCGGGGATGGCGAACGCCTGGCGCCCTACATCGCGGGCAAGCAGGTCATCATCGTCAGTAACGACACGGTGGCGGCCCTGTACCTGAACGCGGTGAAGGGTTCCCTGGCCGGGGATCTGCACGTGACGGAGGTGATCCTGCCCGATGGCGAGCAGTACAAGACCCTGGCGGTGCTGGAGACGATCTTCGACGCGGCGCTGGCGGACAATCACAATCGCAGCACCACGATTCTCGCTCTTGGCGGCGGTGTGGTGGGCGACATGGCGGGCTTTGCCGCCGCCTGCTACCAGCGCGGCGTGAACTTCGTTCAGCTGCCCACGACGCTGCTGGCCCAGGTGGACTCCAGCGTGGGTGGCAAGACCGCGGTGAATCATCCCCTGGGCAAGAACATGATCGGTGCGTTCTACCAGCCCCAGGCCGTGTTTATCGATACCGGAGTGCTCACCAGCCTGCCACCCCGGGAGTACGCGGCGGGCCTCGCCGAGGTGATCAAATACGGTCTGATCTGCGACCGGGACTTCTACCAGTCGCTGCAGGATCAGCGCGAGGAATTGAAGGCGCGGGACCCCGAGGTACTCGCCCAGGCCATTGAGCGCAGCTGCGCCGCGAAGGCACAGGTCGTCGCTGCCGACGAGCGGGAGGGCGGCATTCGCGCTATTCTCAATCTGGGGCACACCTTCGGTCACGCCATCGAGGCGCAGCAGGGCTACGGCGCCTGGCTCCACGGTGAGGCCGTTGCCGCCGGTATGGTGCTGGCTGCGCGACTGTCCGCCGAGCGCGGGCATGTCAGCGCCGACGAAGTGGATGGGCTGGTAGACTGGCTTGCGTTCCAGGGTCTGCCGGTGGAGCCACCCTCGAACATGACCGCCAGCCACTGGCTCGAACATATGGCGCGGGACAAGAAGGTCATCGATGGTCGTCTGCGCCTGGTGCTGCTGGATGCGATCGGTGCCGCCCGCGTCGTGGACGACGTCTCTACCGGGGAGCTGGAGGCGTTTCTGGCGCCCTTTTCGGCCTCCTGAACACGTTTGTTCACCTAGGGCCATCTGTGTAGAATTGCTCCCCCCCGCCTGCTAGGTGATACGTCAACAAGCAGGTGCCCGGCGGACAGTTTCCGCTGCAACTATTTGATCTATAAAGGAATGCGACCTGAGCATGAGCGCAGGCCTGTACAACCCTGAGGAATTTCGCGACAACTGCGGATTCGGCCTCATCGCCCATATGTCGGGCGATGCGAGCCATCGTCTGCTGCAGGTCGCCATCGAATCCCTGACCTGCATGACGCACCGGGGCGGTATCGCCGCGGACGGTCGTACCGGAGACGGCTGTGGCTTGCTGACGCAGATGCCCGAGGCCTTCATGCGCGCGCTCGCGCGGGAGCAGTTTGCTTTTGAAGGCGCGGGGCGCCTGGCCGTGGGCCAGATCTTCCTGAGCCAGGATGAGACCGCCGCTGCCGCGGGCCGCGCTGCGCTCGAGAAGGCCGTGACCGACCGTGGCCTGACCGTCCTTGGCTGGCGTGAGGTACCCGTCGACACCTCGGTCTGTGGCGAGATCGCCATGAATACCCTGCCGCGCATCGAGCAGCTGTTCATCGACGCGGGCGATCTGGGGCAGGCGGACCTGTCCACGGAGCTGTTCATCGCCCGCCGCAAGGGTGAGATGGCCACCGCCGACGACCCGGACTTCTATATCTGCAGCCTGTCCGCGCGGGTTATCGCCTATAAGGGTCTGGTGATGCCCGTGGACCTGCCGCGCTTCTACCACGACCTGTCGGACGAGCGCCTGACCACGGCGATCTGCGTCTTCCACCAGCGCTTCTCCACCAACACCATGCCGCGCTGGCCCCTGGCGCAGCCGTTCCGGCTCCTGGCGCACAACGGCGAGATCAACACCATCGAGGGCAACCGGAACTGGGCGGATGCCCGCACCGCGCTGTTCGAGAGCGAGCACCTGCCGAACATCGCAGACATCGCGCCCGTGGTGAATCGCACGGGCTCGGATTCATCGAGCCTGGACAACATGCTGGACGTGCTGCTCACGGGCGGCGTTGACATGCCCCGGGCCCTGCGCATGCTGATTCCGCCGGCGTGGCAGAACATCGAGTCCATCGATCCGGACCTCAAGGCGTTCTACGAATACCACTCCATGCACATGGAGCCCTGGGACGGGCCTGCGGGCATCGTCCTCACCGACGGCCGCTACGCCGTCTGTCTGCTGGATCGCAACGGCCTGCGCCCCGCGCGTTGGGTGCGCACCACCGACGGCTTCATCACCCTGGCATCGGAAGTGGGTACTCACCCCTACCGCAACGAGGACGTGATGGCCAAGGGGCGTGTGGGACCCGGCCAGATCCTTGTCGTGGACACGCACACCGGCGAGCTGCTGCAGTCCGACGAGATCGATCAGCGCCTCAAG
>CAXBBA010000337.1:0-3599 GCA_963973805.1 uncultured Halieaceae bacterium
CGCGGTCGATGAGAAAGTGCGCGGATACTTCCAGCCCCTGCAAGTCATCGAAGAAAGGATGTTCGCTGCAGTCCAGCGTGTTGCAAAACAGCGCCTCGATGCGCCCGCCACCGAACTGCCCCGGCGGCAGAGAAATGTTGTGGATCACCAGCATCTGCGGCACACAGCCAGCGGGCCGGGCGTTGAAGTTGGGCGACGGGCAGTGGCGGGCATCGGCCAGCCAGCCGTCGCTGGGGGAAAGGGAATCCATGGGCCCATTGTGCGAAGACACGCCCCCCGGGGCAAGGCATCGAAGACGGGCTGCTTCATTGCCATCTTCGGCGCTGGTACCATGCGCCGCCAGTGGAGCGCTCGCTCCCGTGCCGATCCGAGGGTTGCCCCATGAACAGCGTAACGCCCGTTCCCCATGAGCAAGTACAGCAGGATGTCGCCCGAGCCCTGGCGGAAGACCTCGGCAGCGGCGATATCACCGCGGAGCTCCTTCCCGCCGACGGTCGCGGTGAGGGCTGCGTCATTACCCGGGAGGACGGCGTCATCTGCGGCATTCCCTGGGCCACGGAAGTCTTCGCTGCGGTGGACGAGCGCATCGAGGTGCAGTGGCAGGTGCGCGACGGCGAGACGGTCAGCGCAGGCCAGACCCTTGTAAACCTCGACGGCCCCAGCCGCGCCATGCTCACCGCGGAGCGCTGCGCTCTGAACTTCCTGCAAACACTCTCGGGTACGGCGACGGTGAGCCGACGCTACGCCGATCTCGTCGCCGGCACCGGTGTGCGCCTGCTGGACACGCGCAAGACCATCCCGGGTCTCCGCCTGGCCCAGAAGTATGCCGTGCGCTGTGGCGGCTGCCACAATCATCGCATCGGACTCTTCGACGCCTACCTGATCAAGGAAAACCATATCCTGGCCTGTGGCGGCATCCATGCCGCGGTGTTGCGAGCCCGGGATATCGCACCGGAAAAACCGGTCGAGGTGGAAGTGGAGTCCATGGATGAACTGGCCCAGGCCATCGACGCCGGCTGCGACCGGGTGATGCTGGACAACTTTGATCTGGAGGCGATGGCCAGCGCGGTGCGCTTCAGCGCCGGGCGCGTCGAGCTGGAAGCCTCGGGCAACATCACGCTGGAAACCCTGCGGCCCATCGCCGAGACCGGAGTGGACTTCATCTCCGTCGGCGCCCTGACCAAGCACTGCCAGGCGCTGGATCTGTCCATGCGCCTGCAATGAGGCGCGCGTCCCTCAGACCAGCTTCGTCTCGCTGACGAGCACGCCGTTGCGATCGGCATAGAGATACATGCCCGGACGCACCGTCGTCCCCCCCATGTCGATGGGGATATCCTGCTGCCCCTCATCTCGCTTGTCGGTTTTCAAGGGACAGGAGCCCAGGGCCTTCACACCCAGATCCAGTTCCGCCAGGATCTCCACGTCGCGCACCACCCCATCGATTACGAGGCCGGACCAGCCATTGGCGACGGCCTTCGCCGCCAGCTGGTCGCCCAGCAGCGCCCGGCGCCGGGAACCGCCACCGTCCACTACCAGCACCCGCCCCTGCCCCGGCTCCTGCACCAGCGCTTTCACGAGGGAGTTGTCCTCGAAGCACTTCACGGTCACCACGGGGCCGCCGAAGCGCTCCCGGGCGCCGTAGTCCTGCCACGGCAGAACGATGGCCCGTGCCTCGGGCGCGTCGTCGGAAAGATCCGGCGTCGAGAAAACGTCGCTCATCACAACCACTCCACGGGATAGGCCTGGAGCACGCCCGACGCGCCACCGATGGCACCGATGTGGCCCTCGCAGCGGGGCAGAATGCTCTGGGCATAGAACGCCGCCGTGGACACCTTGCGCGAGAGGAACTCGTTGTCTTCACCGCCGTCCAGGCGCGCCCGGGCAACCTGCGCCGCGCGGCCCAGCTGCCAGCCACCGAAGAGATAACCCGTGGCCATCATGTAGTCGAACGCGGCCGAGCGCGCCGCCTCCGGCGTGGCCGCCAGCATCTGCAGCACCAGTTCCGTGACTTCCTCGTGACGCGCCACGGCCTTGAGCAATTCGCCACCGATGATCTCGAGGTCACCGCCGGCGGACACCAGGGCCTTGCCATCGTCGCGGATCATCTTCAGCACCGTAGCCATGGTGGAACCACCGTCCCGGCCCAGCTTGCGTCCCACCAGGTCCGCCGCCTGAATGCCGTTGGTACCCTCGTAGATCGGCGTGATGCGCACATCGCGGAAAAACTGCGCGGCCCCCGTCTCTTCGACGTAACCCATACCACCGTGTACCTGGACACCGAGGGAGGTCACCTCCACCCCGATCTCCGTCATCCAGCCCTTGATCACCGGGATCATGAGGTCCAGGCGCGCCTGATTCGCAACGCGGTCTTCCTCGGGCCCGTAGTGCCCCAGATCCATGGTCACCGCCTCACTGTAGGCCAGGCCGCGCATGGCTTCGATGAGGGACTTCATGGTGAGGAGCATGCGCTTCACATCCGCGTGCTGAATGATGGGCACGCCACCCTGGACTCGTTCCTGAGCATAGGCCAGGGCCTGCTGGTAGGCGCCCTCGGAGGCCCCGAGACCCTGCAGACCCACCTTCAGGCGCGCCTCATTCATCATGGTGAACATGCAGGCCAGGCCCCGGTTCTCCTCACCGACCAGATAGCCGATGGCGCCACCGCTGTCACCGAAGGCCATCACGCAGGTGGGGCTGCCGTGGATGCCGAGCTTGTGTTCCGTCGATACGGGGTAAGCGTCGTTCCGCTCACCGAGGCTGCCGTCGGCATTCACCAGGAACTTCGGCACCAGGAACAATGAAATACCCCGGGATCCCTCCGGCGCGTCGGGCAGGCGGGCGAGCACCAGATGCACGATGTTGTCCGTCGCATCGTGGTCACCCCAGGTGATGAAAATCTTCTGCCCCGTGATCAGGTAGTGATCGCCGTTCTTCACGGCGCGGGTCTTCATGGGACCCAGATCGGACCCGGCGCCGGACTCCGTCAGGTTCATGGTGCCGGCCCACTCCCCCGAATGCAGCTTGGCCAGATAGGTGCTCTTGAGTTCGTCGCTGCCATGGGCCGCGATGGCCAGGGCCGCGCCACTGCTCAGGAAGGGCGCGAGGGCAAAGGCCATGTCGGCGCTGTTCCACATTTCGCAGGCGGCGGTGCCATAGACCTCGGGCAGGCCCTGGCCACCGTGCTCCGCGTCGGCGCTGATGCCGAACCAGCCCCCCGCGGCGAGCTGCTTCATGGCGTCGTGGTATCCCGGTGAGATGATCACCGCGCGGTCTTCGCAGCGTGCCGGCTGCATGTCGCCGACGCGGCGCAGGGGCGCCAGCACGCCGTTCGCCAGCTTCGCGCCTTCGTCCAGCAGGGCCCCCGTCAGCTCTTCACCAACGCCAAGGTCGCCGAAGCGCGGCAGACCACCCAGGGTTTCCTCTACGCGCAGAACATCGTCGATGAGGAAGCGCATGTCTTCCACGGGTGCCTTGTACATACCTCTGGTCTCCAGTCTTCAATGGGGATTTTCGCCAATGCGAGGGCGCCAAAGTATAAAGGCTTGGCACGCGGGGCACATCATCGCGATACTGGCGGGGTTTTCACCAAGGGGCCGGCG
>CAXBBA010000338.1:0-3597 GCA_963973805.1 uncultured Halieaceae bacterium
TACCTGAGCCGCCATAATCGCAAACTGTACGTCCTGAGCAACGAGCTACAGGCAGAGAGCCGATTCCGCAGGCTGCTCATGGATACGCTGCCCGATCTCGTCTGGATAAAAGACCCCGACGGGCTGTATCTGGGCAGCAACGAACGTTTCGGCCAGTTCTTCGGTGCTCCGGAGCACGACATTGTGGGCAAATCGGATTTCGATTTCGTCGACGCGCCCCTGGCAGAGCATTTCCGCAAATACGACCAACGCGCCGCAGAAAAGGGCAGCTCCATCACCGTCGAAGAGTTGGTTCGCTTCGCCAGCGATGGTCATCAGGAGCTACTCGAGACGGTAAAGACCCCGGTCTTTGGAGATTCCGGAGAGCTTATCGGCGTCCTGGGTATCGGGCGTGACATCACGGAACGTCGCCGCGTTGAGGAACAGATTCGCTACCTTTCCCAGGCGGTGGAGCAGAGCCCCGTACTCGTCGTTATCACCGACACGGAACCGAAGATCCAGTACGTCAATCGGGCCTTCGAAGTCACTTCGGGCTACAGCGAAGACGAAGCGCTGGGCCAGAACCCCAACTTCCTCAGCGCCGGCGAAACCCCCGCCACCACCTACGAGGAACTCTGGAGTGCCCTGCGCGACGGAAAGAGCTGGGAGGGCGAACTGCGCAATCGCAAGAAGAACGGCGAATTGTACTGGGAGAGCGCCCATATCGCGCCGATCGTAGATGCCTCGGGCGAGACCACCCACTACCTGGGGATCAAGGTCGACGTCACGGAGCAAAAACAGCAATCGGAGAAGATCCTGTACCAGGCGCGCTTCGACCAGCTGACGGAGCTCCCGAATCGCCTGGCCTCTCTGGAACGCCTCGCGCAGATGATCGCCCACGACCGCCGCCGGGGGGGGCTCACCGCCGTACTCTTTGTGGACCTGGATGACTTCAAGAAGGTCAATGACACCCTGGGCCATGGCACCGGGGACAAGCTGTTGAATAAGACTGCCGGACGCCTGCGCGACAGCCTGCGCACCGAAGATACCGTTGGGCGCCTCGGGGGCGATGAGTTCATTGTGCTCCTGGGAGGCCTTGAACTGACTAGCGACGCCATCGCCGTTCACCCCGACGACGGAAATAGTGTCGGCGACCTGCTGCGCAAGGCCGACGCCGCGATGTACCAGGCCAAGAACAAGGGTCGCGCCGATTACTCCCTGTTTACTTCGCAACTGAATGTGGAACTCCAGCGCCGCGTGACCCTGGAACAGCAGATGATAGGCGCGCTGAAGCGCGGCGAGGTGGCGGTCTTCTATCAGCCGCAGATCGATCTGCGCAATGGGCGCACCGTCAGCGTCGAGGCGCTGTTGCGCTGGGACAGCCCCAAGCTTGGCAGCATCTCACCGGTGGATTTTATCCCCATCGCCGAACGGAACGGCATGATCGATGCCCTGGGCCTTTTTGTTCTGGAAGAAGCACTACAGTGGGTCTCACGCTGGCGTCGCGAGATCGACCCCGACTTCCGCGTCGCGGTAAATCTGTCACCACGACAGTTCCGCAGTCGGACCCTGCTGGAGGATATCGACGGGGCGATCCAGAGGGCGGGTGTCCCCCCCCAGGCCCTGGAACTGGAGATTACGGAAGGGGTACTCATGTTGGAGCACGCGCGCGTGGACGAAACGCTGGGCCACCTGGTTGAAAGAGGTATCAGCCTGTCCCTCGATGACTTCGGCACCGGCTATTCATCGCTGAGTTATTTGCGCAATTATCCTTTCGATTCCCTGAAAATCGACCGCAGCTTCACCAGTGATATTACCGACGACCCCGCGGATCGCGAATTGGTGGTGGCCATCATCACCATGGCCCGGAGCCTGGAGCTTCGCATCATTGCAGAAGGTGTGGAAACCTCGGAGCAGGAGACCATACTCAAGCAGTTCGATTGCGACCTGGGCCAGGGTTATCTGTACAGTCGGCCGGTTCCCCCGGAACACATCGGACCAGAGATCTCCAGCTGAGGCCCACCGCGCGCTGGGCCCGGGCACCGCTCAGGCATCCGGTGGCGTACGCGCGGGCGCTATGAATCCGGATTCTGTCAGGCGGGAGGTCCAGCTTCCATCGATCACCTTCTGCTCCGTTGCCTGCAGCACCAGTCCCTCGAACACCAGGTTCGGAACCGTCGCCACGGTGCAATCCATGGCCCGTTCCAGGCTTGCAGCCCCACCACCGCAGAAGAACACGCGCGGCGTGTCACCCCCAGCCTCGGCGGTTGCCAGCGCGAGGCGCACCGCCCCCGCCTGAGCCAGCAACAGGCCGTTGTTGACGGCCTCGGCGGTGGAACATCCCGGAGCGAGCTCCGCATCGACGCTGGCATCAAAACGCACCCGGTCCGTGTCCTGAAACAGCGCTCGCCGCATCAACGCGGCCCCGGGAATGATGAACCCGCCTTCATGGCGCCCCTCGGAATCCACAAAATCGATGGTCAGGGCAGAGCCCGCATCGACGACACACAGGCGCCCGGCATGGCGATGCCGCGCGGCCACCATCGCCAGCCAGCGATCCACGCCCATGCGTTCGGGCTGCTCGTAGGAATTTCGCAAGGCGCCGAGGGCGGCGGGGGTAGTCGCCAGCCAGGGCGCAAAGCCCCGGGCCGTGAGCTCTGCGACGAGATCGCCGTTGGCCTGCTCATCGGCGACACTGGCGATGAGCGCCGGCGTGACACCTTCCTCGGTCCCAGCGATGGCGGGCAATTCCGCCATGTCCCGACCCCGCCGGGGGGCCTCCTGCGCAGCCAGAAACAGCCACTTCAAGCCACTGTTGCCGCGATCGACGAGAAGCAGACGCTGACTCACGAGGCGGGTCTCAGGCTGACCTCACCGCCGTAGACACTCTTCACGCCGGTAGCGGTTTCCAGGCGCAAAGCACCGCGCTCGTCCACACCCCGGGCCGTGCCTGCGCTTCGGTGACTCCCGCTCTGGACCACCACATCGGCGCCCGCATAGGCATCGAGGGCAAGCCAGGGGCGCCGCCAGGGCTCGAAGCCGCCCGCCTCGTAGTTCGCCAGCAGGGGCAACAAACGATCCAGAAAGCGTCCGACAATACGATTGCGCGACACGCCATCAACGTCCCGCAGGTCAGCCCAGGGCTGGTCGATAGCAGCGCTGACGGGAGCCGGCAAGCGCACGTTCACGCCGACACCGATCACCGCCGTCACGGGACCGGCAAGATCACCATGCATCTCCACCAGCACTCCAGCCAGCTTCCGCCGCTGGCGCAGCAGATCGTTGGGCCACTTGAGCGCGAGGTCATCGATACCCATGGATGCGAGCGCCTCACACAACGCCACGCCCACGGCGAGGGAAAGCCCTTCGAGCGTCTCCGCACCGCCCTCGAAGGTCCAGGCGACGGAGCAATAGATGCTGCTGCCGTAGGGACTGATCCACTGGCGGCCCCGCCGGCCACGCCCCGCACTCTGGTACTCCGCAAGGCAGACGCGGGCACCGCCCGCCCCCGGCTCTGCGCGCAGCAACTCGGCATTGGTGGAATCCGTGCGGTCAAGCACCTGCAAATCGCCAAGGCAGGTGCGGGCATGGGCCCCGAGCTCCGCCGCGATCTTCGTC